>CAYWHO010000423.1:0-1502 GCA_964458195.1 uncultured Arenimonas sp. | reverse complement strand
CTTCGGCAGGATACGTTGCGACAACAGCTTCATCGTCAACAGGTGAGGCTGTTGCACGTTGTAGTTGGTGGTCGTGATGACGACGACAAGCTTCCGGGCCGGAAATACCTGCACCGTATTCCCGCCGGCGCCGTTCATCGCGAACGATGACCATTCGGAGTCGCCCACAGGAAAGCGCATCAGCCACCACAGGTAGCCGTAGTCGACCCCTTCCTGCATGCTGGCCTGCGCCGTCGTCGAATCGCGCACCCATTCGGCCGGCATCAACTTCTTTCCCTCGTGTTTGCCGCCATCGAGATAGAGCTGGGCGAGCGCCACCAGGTCGCGGCTACGCAGCGACAGACCGCCGCCGGCCTGCGGCAGCTCCAGCGGCGAGTACTGCCATTCGGGCTTGTCGATGCCCAGTGGCGAGAACAGGCGCCGCTGCGCGTAGGCATCGAGCTTCTCGCCCACCGCTCCCTGCACTGCCGCGCCGAGCGTCGTCACGCCCGCGGTGCAGTAACGCAGGCTGCGGCCGTGCGGCGAATCGGCCGGCTTCGGCATCCAGGCCGGAAAGCCCTGGATAGGCAGGTCGAGGTAGAACTTCACCCAGTCTTCGACCAGGTACATGCGCTCCTCGTTGCCGCGCGAATACTGGTTTTCGTCGTGGCATTCGAGCAGGGACGACATCGTCAGCAGGTCGGCGAAGCTGATGCGGCGCTTGCGCGGGTCGTCGTTCTCGATCGGCCGGTCGTAGTGCAGGTAAGGCAGCACCGGGTCGTCCACGCTTCGTATCTTTCCATCCGAGATCGCCAGGCCGACCAGCATGCCGGCGATCGTTTTGGTCGCCGAACGCGTATTGCGCCGCGCCTCGGCTCCGCCTTCGTCGAAATAACGTTCGTACACCAGCTTGCCGTCCTGCGCGATCAGCACGCTGGTGACCTGCTTGTATTCGCCCGACTGCACGGCCTGCGTGATGTCGTCGAATCGCGTGTCGCCGGAAGGCGCGGCAGCGTACGCCCGCGCACCGATGCCGGTAGCGAAGACGAGGGTCAGGACGGACAGGCGCAAGGCGTTCATGGTCGACTCCGGAACAGGACGACCAGAAGGCTAGCAAAGCTTGGCGGCGGCGCCTTGTACGTTCCGAACCTGCCTAGGCCAGGGCACGATACTGCGCCGGAGTGCAGCGATAGGCGCGGCGGAAAGCGTGGGTGAAATGGCTCTGATCCACATAGCCGCAGCTGAGGGCGATATCGGCCAACGAAGCCTTTCGCTCGTGCAGCAGATCCACCGCGCGTTCGAGACGGAAGCGCCGCAAGTATTCGCCGGGCGAACAGCGGTACCGACGACGGAACGCGCGGGCGAAATAGACGGGATGCAGGTCGGCCTCGTGCGCCAGCTCGGCCAGCCGCGGCGTGTTCGTCCAGTCCTGACGCAACCGTTCGCAGGCGCGCTGCAGCCAGGCAGGCGCCTGTACGGCCGATTCGGCCCGAGCCAGTGCGGCAGCATCGAGCAATTCCTCG
>CAYWHO010000422.1:0-1512 GCA_964458195.1 uncultured Arenimonas sp. | reverse complement strand
GCGACGCCCTCGCGATCCCTCGGTCGACAAGGCTCTATCTCCGGGTCGACACAGGCATCCGCCGCCTGTTGCGCAGCGCCGAGGCGGTGCACCGCGGCATCTGGTTGGGCCTGCTCGATCGCCATGCCCTCGACGCCGCAACGCGGGCGATGTACAGCCTGAGCGCATCCTATACCCAATCACCTTACAACCAATCGGGCCTGCACTACTGGGAAGCAGACATGCTGAACCGGTACTTCACCGATGCGCGCAGCCTCCTGGTCGCCGCGGCCGGCGGAGGACGGGAGATGATCGCGCTGGCGAAGCTCGGCGTCCGCGCCGATGGTTTCGATCCAGAGGAAAGTTTCGTACACGCGGGCGGCGAACTTTTGCAGGACTTGGGAATAGATGCCCGGCTGCTTGTTTCCAAGCCTGGCGCCGTTCCCGCTGGACTTGGACAGTACGACGGCGCCATCGTGGGGTGGAACGCGTATTCGCATATGCCGGGGCGAGCCGCTCGGCAGGCATTCTTGACTACGCTTATGCAACACGTGCGCCCGGGCGGCCGCCTGCTTGTCTCGTTCTTCGGCAGCGACGAGAACGACCGTGCTCTGCGCATGGCGTTTTGGGTGGCGCGTGTCGTCGGCTTGCTGCGCTGGCGCAAGGAACCGGCAGAGCTGGGCGATACGCTGATGACCGGCTACTACCACTTCTTCTCCGAAAGCGAACTGACGAAGGAACTGCAGCAGATTGGCCTGTGCCTGCGGCATTTCGCCGTGCATCCGAACGGCCATGCCATTGTCGAACGCATCGCGGCGGATGCACCGGCCGGCGACAGGGAGCCCTGACATGGTGAGCTTGGCACTGACGGAGCGCATGCGGCCGACGGCGGCTGGACATGAAGATTGGCCGACGGAAATGCAGTTGCTGCTCTGTTGCGCCACGACCGACCTGGATGAGGCAGGGAAAGCTTGTCTGGAACGACTGCTGACTCGACCAATCGAATGGCCATGGCTATACGACTTGGCGAATGCGCATGGCCTTCGCCCATTGCTTTTCCGGCACCTTGCCGAACGCACCGACGCCGTGCTGCCGAACGAACTGGAGGCACGACTATGGCGCCACTGCGAATGGCTCCGGCGGCGCAATCGGATTATGGAGGCGGAACTCGTCGAACTGATGCGACTGCTCGCCGATGACGGTATCGAAGCCGTGGCGCACAAGGGACCGGTGGTCGCACGGCTGGCCTATCGCGATCCGGCGCTTCGAGAGTACGGCGACCTCGACCTCCTTGTTCCGCGCGATGCCGTTCCCCGCGCCCGCGAACTGCTGGGGCGACGCGACTATTTCGACAAGTTCCCGCTGTCGCCATTGGCCATGCAGGCGGTGCTGAAGTCGCGCTCGCAGTACCACTTGATGCTGGCGCAGCGAGACCGCTGCCTGCTCGTCGAACTGCATTGGCAAACCGACAACTACTATCCGGCAGAAGGCGCTCCGGGCACTGTGCGGGTACAAGACCTGCCTAAGGTCGAC
>CAYWHO010000421.1:0-1520 GCA_964458195.1 uncultured Arenimonas sp. | reverse complement strand
GCCTGGTGGTTGCGCACGGGTCGCGAACCCAGCCTGGAACAGGCCGAACAGCGCCTGCGTGTACTGCAGCCGCGACTGGTGCTGAGCCCGGCGCATCGGGAGGCCATCGCGGCGGCCGCGCGTGACTGAACACTCTTCCGCACGGCACGAAGCGGCGGAAGCTGCCGCTCAACTGCGGCGCTCGCTGCGGTGCGATCTCGTTGCGGCGCTGTCCGTGGTCTTCGGCGTCCTGCTCTTGTTCGCCGCGCCCCTGCGCAGCCCTTCCGGCGTGCTCTCCGCCATGGCCTTGCTGATGACGGTGATGGTCGCGTACTACTCCCTGCGTGTCCGTTTCGATGCCGCGGTGTTCGAGCGCTGGTCGGCAAGAACCGACATCGAGGTGGCAATGCGCGAATTCGACGAAGCGCTCGCGCGCCGGCGCCGCCGGCCTCTGGCCTCGCCGGCCAGGCCCTTGGCCGATCGCGCCGCCGGTGCGTTCGGTCTGGCCCGGCGTCATCGCCAGTGGTGCGCAGTGCAGGCAGCGGCGATACTGGCGGCCGCCGCCTTGTCGGCGGCGAACGGAATCTAGGGATGTTCGAACGCATCGTCGCCGCCGGCATCGTCGGCTTCACGCAAATGCTGACCGGCGCGCGCACGATCTGGATGGCGCCGCAGCCGCGTGGTCGGCAGCGCGCGTACTTCGCCAATCACAACAGCCATGGCGATTTCGTCCTGTTGTGGTCCTCGCTCGATCCGCGCGCCCGCGCGCGTACCCGCCCCGTCGCCGGCCTGGACTATTGGCTGGGCGATCCGATCCGCCGCTATCTGGCGGAGCGCGTCTTCCGGGCCGTGCTGATCGACCGCAATCCGGAGACGCGCGTACGCAATCCCATCGACCAGATGGTCGAGGCGATCGATGCCGACGATTCGCTGATCCTGTTTCCCGAAGGCACGCGTAACCTCAGCGAACAACGACTGCTGCCGTTCAAGCCCGGGCTCTGGCATGTCGGCCGCCGGCGTCCGGCGCTGGACCTGATTCCGGTCTGGATCGACAACCTCAATCGCGTCCTGCCCAAGGGCGAAGCGATTCCCGTGCCCCTGCTTTGCACGGTGCGCTTCGGCGCGGCCTTGCATGTGGCCGATGGCGAGGAGTGCGACGCGTTCCTGGCGCGGGCGCGCGAGGCCCTGCTGGAACTCGCGCCGGAAGAGGAAGAGGCATGACCGCATGAACCTGCACCTGCCGACCGATGATCCCTACCTCCTGCTGTTCGGAGGCGTGGTCTGCGCGCTCTTGCTGGCCAGTGCGATCGGCCTGGCCATGCGCCACCTGGTGGCGCGCGGACAGCCGCATGCCGTCATCGACAATTTAATCGCCCGCGTGAACGCCTGGTGGTGGATGGTCGGCATACTGGGCGTCAGTTTCTGGCTGGGGCGCGAAGCGGTGATCGTGCTGTTCGCCTTGCTGAGTTTCTTCGCCCTGCGCGAATTCCTCACCATCACCGATACGCGGCGCGGCGACCATCGCGCCTTGCTGGCGAGTT
>CAYWHO010000420.1:0-1526 GCA_964458195.1 uncultured Arenimonas sp. | reverse complement strand
TCTGTGCGCCGAAGCCTTCCTCAAGTACGTGTTCCGCGCCGTGCTGAACGAGCGCATGGACGACCTCGCCTTCCTCGCCGAGCGCGTCGACAAGACCGCGATCAGCAAGCTCGAGACCTTCATCGCCGCGCCGTTCGAGCGCATCGATTACACCGATGCGGTCTCGCTGCTGCAGAAGTCCGGGCAGAAATTCGACTTCCCGGTCGAATGGGGCCTGGACCTGCAGACCGAGCACGAACGCTGGCTGACCGAGGTGCATGTCGGCCGCCCGGTCGTGGTGATGAACTACCCGGAGCAGATCAAGTCCTTCTACATGCGATTGAACGACGACGGCCGCACCGTCGCGGCGATGGACGTGCTGGCGCCCGGCATCGGCGAGATCATCGGCGGTTCGCAGCGCGAGGAGCGCCTCGGCGTGCTCGACGCGCGCATCGCCCAGTTCGGCCTGGATCCCGCTCACTACGACTGGTATCGCGACTTCCGCCGCTACGGCAGCGTGCCGCATGCCGGCTTCGGCCTCGGTTTCGAGCGCCTGGTCGTGTACGTCTGCGGCCTGTCGAACATCCGCGACGCCATCCCCTATCCGCGCGCGCCGGGCCTGGCGACGTTCTGATCAATGCTACAGGCGCTGCTGTTCCTGTTCCTCGGCCTGGCCGGTTCGGCCGGGCCGGCGCATTTCGGCATGCGCGTGCTGGCGCATCGCCAGCAACTGGATCGGCAGTTGCCCTTCGCCGCCGGCACGGATGATGGCGGCCTCGCCTACAGCTGGTGGCTGATGCGTTTCGGGCAGGCCTCGCTGGGCGACAACGCCCTGCGCCAGTTCGGCGCGATCGCCGGCATCATGGGCTGGATCACCTTGATCGGGCTGCTCGGCAGCGCGGTCTGCATCGCACTGCAGATGGGACGTTGACATGGAACACGACGAACAACACGACGGTTTCGAACGAGAAGAATGGTGGCTGGCCGCGCCGGAGCACCTGATGGTCTGGGCGCGATTGCGCGTGCTGGCCAGCGGCGTGGCCCAGGTCTTCGACAGCCAGGGCGACACCCTGACCTACGAAAGCGAGGACATCGCCCGCGGCGCGCTGATGGACGCCGATTTCCGCGCGCTCGACGGCATGGACGACGACGACGCGGCCGAGCTCGGCATGCTGCTGGAGGAACTGCAACCGCCGCAGGGCGAGGACGAGGACGAACTGCTGCCGCAGATGGTCCGCGTACTCGGGCCGAGGCACTGAGTCCGGTCATGTACACACCGCGGCATTTCGCCAGCAGCGACCTCGCCGAACTCGACCGGCTGATGCGCGAGCATCCGTTCGCGACCCTGATCACCGTCGCCGACGGCGCGCCTTTCGTTTCGCAAATCCCCGTGCTGTACGAACGCCAGGGCAGCGAGGTGCTCGTGCGCGGACACTGGTCGCGCGCGAATCCGCAGTGGCGGCACGCTCCCGCAGCGACCCTGCTGCTGCACGGGCCGCAGGCCTATGTTTCGCCGTCCTGGTACCCGGACAAGGAAAGCGCCGCGC
>CAYWHO010000419.1:0-1532 GCA_964458195.1 uncultured Arenimonas sp. | reverse complement strand
GAGTCGCGGCGCCGGCCTGGCTCGGCACCGATGCGCCGGTGACCGTGCGTCGCGCGCGGCGTGGCGATCATGCGACGGCGATGGCGCTGGAGGCCGTCGCGCCCGACGGCTACGCCGGTCCGATCGCCCTGCTCGTCGGCGTGGACCGCACCGGCAGGATCACCGGCGTGCGCGTGACGGCGCACCGGGAAACGCCGGGACTCGGCGACGCCATCGATATCCGTCGCAGCGGCTGGATCCGGCGTTTCGAGCAGCGCGCCCTCGGCGATCCGCCCGAGGCCGGCTGGACGGTTAAATCCGACGGCGGCGATTTCGATCAATTCGCCGGCGCCACCATGACGCCGCGCGCGGTCGTCAAAGCGGTGCATCGCGTTCTGGCGCTGATACGCAAGCATGGCGACCGCCTCTATGCCGCACCGGCCGGGAGCGAGCTGCGTTTCGGCGATGCGCCGGACTTGCTGCTGCCCGGCGAGGAGGCGCCGCCATGAATACGAGCCCGCGCCGCATCCTCGAATACGGCCTGGCCAGCGGTAATACCGGCCTGGTGCAACTGCTGGGCCTGTGCCCCCTGCTCGCCGTAAGCCACAACGCGCTCAATGCGCTCGGGCTCGGACTCGCTACCCTGCTGGCGCTGACGCTGACCAATACCGCCGTGTCCTCGGTCCGTCGATTGACGCAGCGCGATGTGCGCATTCCCGCTTTCGTGACGGTCATCGCCGCGGTCGTCACCTCGATCGAACTCGCGCTGCGTGCCTGGCTGCCGGAGTTGCATGCCGTGATCGGCCTGTTCGTGCCGCTGATCGCCAGCAATTGCGCCTTGATGGGCCGGGCCGAAGCCTTCGCATCGCGACAGTCGCCGGCGCGCGCGGCGCTGGACGGTTTCGCCACCGGCCTGGGCTTCCTGTGGGTCTTGCTCGCGGTCGGCGCGATTCGCGAACTGGTCGGCAGCGGTCGCCTCTTCGCCGAAGCCGGTCGCCTGCTGCACGCGCCCTGGCTGGAACTTAGTCCCTTGCCCGGTTACGACGGCCTGCTGTTGGCCGCGCTGCCCACCGGCGCCTTCCTCACCCTGGCGGCGCTGATCGCGATACGCCAGGCCTGGCGACAACGCCGGAGCGCGCAATGAAGCCCGAGGCAGGCCACGAACTGTTCGCGCGACTGGCCGAACTCAATCCCAGGCCGACCACGGAACTGGTCTATTCGACCCCGTTCGAATTGCTGGTGGCGGTTATCCTGTCGGCGCAGGCGACCGACGTGGGCGTCAACAAGGCGACGAAGAAACTTTTTCCGGTCGCAAACACGCCGCAGGCGATCCTGGAACTCGGCGAAGCCGGACTCAAGCGCTACATCAACAGCATCGGCCTGTTCAACGCCAAGGCCGCCAATATCATCGCGACCTGCCGCCAACTCGTCGAAGAACACGGCGGCGAAGTGCCGCGCTCGCGCGAGGCGCTCGAGGCCTTGCCCGGCGTCGGCCGCAAGACCGCCAATGTCGTGCTGAACACGGCATTCGGCGAAGCGACCATCGCGGTCGA
>CAYWHO010000418.1:0-1539 GCA_964458195.1 uncultured Arenimonas sp. | reverse complement strand
CGAGAAGTTCGAATGCCAGTCCTCTGTCGAGGTGCGGTCGACCGTCCCGACGGAATAGAGCATGGCATTGTTGACCAGGACGTCGAGGCGGCCGTGGCGCTGTGTGGCGCCGTTGACTGCGGCGACGTACTGCTCTTCGTTACTGACGTCGGCCTGCACGGCTTCGGCCTTGCCACCTTTCGCGGCGATGGCCGCGACGACTGCGTCGAGCAGTTCCTTGCGCCGTCCGCAGACGACGACCGTGGCACCCTCCTCGGCGAAGCGATGGGCCGTGGCCTCACCGATGCCCGAACCGCCACCGGTGATGAAGGCCACCTTGCCCTGCAGACGACCCATCATTCCGATCTCCTTACTTGAAGTACGAGCCACCGTTCGCGATCACGTCGGCGCCGGTGATCATGGCCGCATCGTCAGAGGCGAGGAAGGCCACGACGGAGGCGATGTCGTCCGGCTCGGCGATCCGCCCGAGGGGTATCGCCTGGATCATCTGGTTCTTCCATTCCTGCGAGATGCCCTTGAGGATCGGCGTGTCCACGGCGCCCGGCATCACGTTGTTGACACGGATGCCGCGGGGACCAAGTTCGCGTGCCATGGCGCGCGCCATGCCGATCAGCGCGGCCTTCGAGGCGGCGTAATGTGGCGCGCCCTCGCCGGACAGGGCCGAGGTACTGGACAGGTTCACGATCGCACCCTTGATACCGTGCTTGACCATCAGGCGCACCGCCTCACGGGCACAGTAGAAGGCCCCGTGCAGGTTCACATTCAGCACTCCGTGCCAGCCCTCGTCTTCCATGTCGATCGTGATGTCCGGGTAGACCGTCGGCGTCTCGCCGCGCGCGAGCTGCGCGTTGCGCTCCGCCGTGCGCGCCATCAGCTTGGGATATCCGTCGCCCTTTGCGCCGCCGATTCCGGCATTGTTCACCAGTACGTCGAGCCGCCCGTACTTCGCGTCGACCTCGGCGAACAGCGCCTGCACCGCCGCGCTGTCGGCGATGTTGCACACGCGCGCGATTCCGGCCGTTTCGCCTCCCGCCTGCGCGAGAGTCTCCTGCACCTTGGCCTCCTTGACGTCCAGCGCGACGACTCGGGCGCCTTCGCGAACCAGGCGCTGCGCGATGGCGCGCCCCATGCCCTGCCCGGCCCCGGTCACCACCGCCACCTTGTCCACGAATCTCATCGATATCTCCCCGGCCGCGGCCGCGATGTCCGGCCGCCGGCATGATCGCCGCGCACGGGCCGGCAGGCCCACCGTCTGCAAGCGGGCGATTCTGGCCCTGGCTTCGGAACATCACATCGTCCAAATAAACGACAGCCGAATCCCGCGGACTCTGCCAGCATGTCCGCTGCGGCCGTGCAGCGGAAAACCGAGGCATCGCAGTCCGCGCGGGCCGCACGCGCCCGGCGCCCCGAACCGCATCACCCGGCGGATCGCGTGTGTGAACGGCCGCGACTCCGCCGAATGCACCGTGACGCAGCGCCTGTACTGAAAGAGGAGTGACACGTGGCCACCACACCGACGGTCGAAGAACGCATCGTTTC
>CAYWHO010000417.1:0-1546 GCA_964458195.1 uncultured Arenimonas sp. | reverse complement strand
TGGCAGCATCGACCGCAGCAAGCTCAACGTCGTCGGCAGTTCGCTCGCGGTCGGCCACCCGTTCGCGGCGACCGGCGCACGCATCGTCGCGACGGCGGCGAAACTGTTGAAGGAAAAGGGCAAGGGCCGGGCGTTGATCTCGATCTGCACCGCCGGCGGCATGGGCGTCGCGGCGATCGTCGAGCGCTGATCGACTTCAACGGCCGCGCGCGTCATCCCGCGGCCGCGAAAGATGATCCCAGAACAAGCGCCGCAGTTCGTCGAAATCGATGGCCAGCGCATTCGAGCTCAACGTGATCGGGCTGCCGCACATGCGGTGGTTGCTGCGGTTCAGTGCGCGCTGCAGGGCATTGCCGCGTTCGGCGTATCGGAGCGGGGCCACCAGTTTCACCACCAGCAGTTTCTGCCGCTGGATCTCGTAGACGTCCACGCCGGCCACATCGGACCAGGGCACGAAACCGAAGGCCACCATGCCGGCACGATGGGTGAAGCCGCGCTCGTCGAGGATCAGGCCGGGGGTGCGGTCGAACAGTTTGAATCCGGCGAATACAGCGCAGGCACCGAAGAACACCACGCCGACCACGCCCAGCGAATGCATCAGCAGCGGACTGTTGAAGCGTTGCATGCCGCGGATGACTTCGTCGTCCAGCGTCGCCAGCCATAACGAGCCGAGCGTCAGCAACACGGCGCCGACGAGGAGCAGCAGCAGTTTCTTTCGACTGTACGGAATGGTCAGCCGCCGTGTTTCGTTCATTCGCTGTTCCATTGTGCCGCCAGGCCCGACGTTGGGTCAGCCCTGCGGTCGGGAGAATTCGGACCGCACCGGCTCGCGGCGCAGGCGCAGGATGATCCATGCCTGCAGGGCGGCGAGCGCCAGGCCGAACACGCCGCCGATGATCGTGGCGACATACTGCATCGCCTGGAACTGCTGGGCCATCGCCGGCGGCAAGTCGCCCATCGTGCCCGCCATGTCCGACATGAACATCGCCTGGAAAACGATGCTGCCGAGCTGCCAGACGATACCCAGGCACATCAGGCCGATGAACAGTTTGCGCGCCCATTCGCGGCGCTTGAACAGGCCGATCGAGGTCACCAGCGTGGCGATGCAGGAGAGCAGCATGAATAACAGCACTTCCCGCAGATGCCGGAACATCAGCCCGGCAAGCGGCGGCAGCGCCGGGTCCTGCGCTGCTTGGCGGAGCGCGTCGGCCGGCAGCATGAAGTAGAACAGGACGTACTGCAGCAGCAGCATCAACAGCCCGCCGGCGCTCATCAGGATGAACACCAGCGACAGCACGGTGACGAAGTTGGATCGCGCCGCCGCTGACGCCCGCGCGCGGGCTTGCGACGATGAAGGAAGGGGTGGCGGCGACGTCATCTTCGGATCCTGATGGCAGGACGGATTCTGCCACGCATGGTACCTAGTCCGGCCGCGGCTTCACGCCGCGACTCCAGCGCAGGCCGTACAGGATCAGCGTCCAGACGATGGCGGCCAGCAATCCGAGCTTCATGAAGCCGTCGGCGGTGGGCATGCGGAAAATCGGTC
>CAYWHO010000416.1:0-1549 GCA_964458195.1 uncultured Arenimonas sp. | reverse complement strand
AGCTGGTCCGGCCCGAGCGCGGCGGTGTGGAACCAGCGGTCCATGCGCTGGCTTTGCCCGAGCGAGGGCGGCGCCGGCAATGCGGCCAGCGTGTCGAGATAGGCGCGCGCCAGCGTGGGCTGGGTGGCGACCTGCTGGTCGATCCAGCCCTCGTAACTGCTGCCGCGGAACTGCGCGATGCTGGTGCGGCTGGGCCCGAACGTGGCCTGGGTCAGGAAACGCGCCGCCTCGTTGTCGCTCGTCGGCACGAAATACCGCGCCTCGAAACCGGCCGTGTGGCCGCCGAAGATGACATCGCCCCCGGCTCGCGCCAGACCGGAACACAACAGGGCCAGCAGGCAGGCCCAAACGCGCACATGCATGTCACCGCTCCCCGGTTCACAGCCAGGGCGCCATGGTATGGACGGGAATTTGCGCGTCTGTGCGGCCGCGCACGTCTTGGGCGAGCCGCCGACGAACGGTCATTCGGCGCCGCTGCGGCGCTGGTTCGCGGCGTTGATCTCGTCGATGCGATTCTGCTGGTTCTGCATCGCCATGCGGTCGAGCAGGTTGCGGTTGATGCGATCGCGGCCCTTGCCTTCTTCGCCGACGAAGGCCTGCAGGTCGGCGATGCGGCACTGTCCCGGCAGCGATTGCGGGCGCGTGTTCGGCGCACCGTTGAAGGTGAGGGTTGCCGAAGTGAACGTCGTCACATGCTTGACGGCCCCGTCCTTGGGCACGAAACGCCATTGCGACAACGCACCCGCAGCAGCCTGCACGAACGCTTCAAGCTCGCCGTCGGTCAGGGCGACATCGTCCTTGTCGCGGCTCCAGGCCTGCAGCAGGGTCAGGTCGGAGGGCGTGCCGTTTTCCGGATTGAGGGTGTAACCCACGCTCAGGCAAACGTTGGCCGCGCGCGCCTGCATCGCCGCCGGATAACCGGGAGCGGCAAAACTCGCCCCGGGCGCAGCCGCCCAGGTCTTGCCGATGCCGCCTTCGGTCACGATCTCGACGCGACCTTCGGTCTTGGCGGCCACGCTCGGGCTGGCGATGGACAGGGCCGTCATCGCGGCAGCGGAAAGGATCGAAACGCGCGTCTTCATGAGCGAGGCTCCAAGGGTTGGCCGGCCTTGGATGGTAGCGGCCGCCCTGCCGGTCCGGCCCCGTGGAAAAGGTCACGGTTCGATCGCGAATGCGCTTCGGAGCGACCGTGCCGGCCGCTCCGATGGTTCGTGCTCACGCCGCCTTGTGCGCCTCGAACTGTTCTTCCTCGGTCGAACCGTGCAGCGCGGCCAGCGAACTCTGGCCGCCGGCGATCACTTCGTTGATCTTGTCGAAGTATCCGACGCCGACTTCACGCTGGTGCTTGGCCGCCGTGTAGCCGAGCTTCTCGTCGGCGAACTCCTGCTCCTGCAGTTCGACATAGGCGGCCATCTGGCGGTCCTTGTAGCCGCTCGCGAGCTTCCACATCGAGTGGTTCAATGCATGGAAACCGGCCAGGGTGATGAACTGGAACTTGTAGCCCATCGCGGCGATGGCCTTCTGGAATTCGGCGATCGTCTTCTCGTCG
>CAYWHO010000415.1:0-1566 GCA_964458195.1 uncultured Arenimonas sp. | reverse complement strand
CGCCCGTCGCGATCGCAGCCATCTCTGGCTGGGGCTGGCGATTTTCCTGGCGACGCTGGTCGCATCGTGGTTCTTCGTCGATTTCGTTTCCCGGACAGGTTATCGCCTGGAACGCGAGCGGATCATGTCGCTGGCGCGCACCACTGCCGCCACGCTCGAATCCGGTCGAATCGCGGCGTTGCGGGGCGACGAAACCGACGTCGGCACGCCCGGGTTCGATGGCGTGCGCGACGAACTGCGCCGCGCCCGCGACGTCAACCGCGACGATTTCCGTTTCGTCTATTTGATGCGCCCTTCGCCGGACGACGACAAACGCATGATCTTCCTCGCCGATGCCGAAGCGCCGGCGTCGGCCGATTATTCGGCCCCCGGCGACGTCTACGACGGACCGTCGGCCAACCTGCTTTCGGTGTACCGCACCGGCACGGCGGTGGTGGAAGCGCCGACCCGCGACCGGTGGGGTTACTGGGTGACGGGCATCGCCCCGGTACGCGACGCCGGCGGCCGGATCGTGGCGGTGCTGGGCATGGACATCCGCGCCGACGCCTGGCTCGCCACGCTGCAGCGTTATCGCGCCTTCGCTTACGCCATCTGCGGCCTGGTGCTGGCGTTGGAACTGCTGTTCGTGTTCGGCTTGCATCAGCAGAAGCGGGCGGCGGCGCACCTGGAAGTCCTGAATCGGAAGTTGGCCTGGCAGCTGGACGAACTGGAGAAGGCGCAGGTAGGCCTGCGCCTGGCCGATGTGGTCGTGCGCCACACCGGCGAAGGCATCCTCGTGCTCGATCCGGAATTGCGCGTGGTCAGCGCCAATCCGGGATTCGAGCGCATCACCGGGCACCGCGCCGACGCGGTGATCGGCGAAGTGCCGCCCTTGTTCGGCGACGATCCGGACGCGCTGCAGCAGGTGCGCATGCGCCTGCAGGGCGGCACGCATTGGGAAGGCATGCTGTGGGCGCGCCGCGCCGACGACGATCGCTTCCCGCTCGAGGCCGGCGTCGACGTCGTGCGCGACGAACGCGGGCGCGTGCAGCACCATGTGATGGTGTTCCGCGACGTCACCGTGCAAAAGCAACTCGAAGACCGCCTGCGCGAACTCTCCGCCACCGACGGCCTGACCTTGCTGGCGAACCGCCGCAGCTTCGACGAAGCGCTCGAGCGCGAGTGGCACCGCGCGACGCGCCATGGCGAGCCGGTGTCGCTGATCATGTGCGACATCGACCACTTCAAACCCTATAACGACATCTACGGCCATCTCGCCGGCGACCGATGCCTGCAGCAGGTGGCGACCGCCATCGCCGCCGGCGTGCGCAGCGAAGGCGCGCTGGTCGCGCGCTATGGTGGCGAGGAGTTCGCGATCATCCTGCCGCGCACCGACGGCCCGACCGCGCAGGAGATCGCCGAGAACCTGCGCCGGCGCGTCGAAGCCCTCGGCATCGCGCATTCCGGCAATCCCGACGGCGGCCGCGTCACCGTCAGCGTCGGCATCTCGACCCGCACGCCGCCGCAGACGGCCGATTACGTCGATCTGATGCAGAGTGCCGACCAGGCCCTGTATCGCGCCAAGGA
>CAYWHO010000414.1:0-1574 GCA_964458195.1 uncultured Arenimonas sp. | reverse complement strand
CGTATTGCAGCTCGAGGCCGCAGATGGCTTCGCACAGCGGACAGGCGCGGAAGCGTGAGGTGCGGGCCATGTGGACTATCCGTAGGGACGAGCGGCCAGTCTAGCGCTGCCGCCATGGCGCCGCAGGGCGGATAAGATATTCGCCGCAAGGCGCGAGCGGAGGGCGATATGTGGAAGCTGGTGGTCTATTACGGGGCATTGCTCGCCGCGGGTGCGGTGGCCTTGCAATGGCTGGACTATCGGCGTCTGGTGCACGTCTATCCGACCGAAATCTACGTCTTGCTGATCGCGGCCGGTTTCCTCGCCCTCGGCGTCGTCATCGGCGTGCGCGTCTTCCGGGCACCACCGGCGATGCCGTTCGACGGTAATCCGAGAGCGCGGGCAGCGCTGGGCATGAGCGAACGCGAACTGACCGTGCTGCAGGAAATGGCGGCCGGTTATTCGAACAAGGAGATCGCGCGTCGGCTCGAGGTTTCGCCGAACACGGTCAAGACGCATGTGTCCCGCGTGTTCGAGAAGCTCGGCGAGAACCGGCGCACGGCGGCGGTGCGCCGGGCGCGCGAACTGGGCATCGTGCCCTGAGAAAAACGGGCGAAACGGCCCGAATCACCCGTTAGGGCGATTGCTCGCGCGCGGGACTGCCGCCTCAATGAGCCCTCCATCCAGCGAGGAGTGAGAAGCGATGCTACGGATCATCCTGTTGTTCGGCCTGGTCGCCGGCCTGATCGTCGGCGGCGTGCTGTTTTGCGTGACCGTCGCGATGGCCGGCAATCCGCCGTCCATGACCAGCGGCGCGGTCTTCGGTTACCTGACCATGCTGGTGGCCTTGAGCGCGGTTTTCGTCGGCATCAAGCGTCACCGCGACCGCAATCTTGGCGGGGTGATCGGCTTCTGGTCGGCCCTGGGCATGGGCCTGGCGATCAGTTTCATCGCCGGCCTGTTCTATGTGGTGGCCTGGGAGGCCGCACTGGCCTGGACCGGCATGGACTTCGCGGGCGAATACGCCGGCTACCTGATCGAGCAGCAGCGCGCCCAGGGCGCGAGTGCCGAAGCCCTGGCCAAGTTTTCGGCCGAGATGGAACGGTTCAAGCAGCAGTACGCCAATCCCCTGTTCCGGCTGCCGATGACTTTCACCGAGATTTTCCCGGTCGGGGTGCTGGTGTCCCTGATTTCCGCCGGCCTGCTGCGCAACTCCCGCTTCCTGCCGGCCCGGCGCTGAGGCCGGCCCGACCCGGCGACCGTCCCGGCCACCCGTTGCGGGCGGTCGGGACTGGGCGCAACATCTGGTCATGAACCGCCCGGACCACCGACGGCACGCGCGCGAGAACGTCGCCCTGGCGGCGGTCGTTTCCCCGAACGAGCGCGAGTCGCTGGCCGCGGTGATGGACCTGTCCGAAGGCGGCGCCCGGCTCGAATGGGAAGTGCGCGAGGATGTCGCGATCGGCTCGCCACTGCGCCTTTGCTTCCTGCTCGACCACCAGCAGGCCATCGATGTCGATGCGCGCGTCGTTCGGCTCGACGACGGCTACGCCGGCGTGCAGTTCCTTCCGGCGCAGCAGGATGTGGTGAGGCAG
>CAYWHO010000413.1:0-1575 GCA_964458195.1 uncultured Arenimonas sp. | reverse complement strand
GGCTTCGCCCAACTGCTTCATGATGTGGAAGCGGTCCAGGATGTGGAGGGCCCCGCCGGCCCGTTCGGCCAGCACCTTGAGGTAGGGTTGCCACATGTCGCTGCACACGAACCGCAAGCCCAAGCAGAACGATTCGCCCAGCAGGTCGAGACCTTGGCGCAGGCTGGCCTCGGTCCGCTCGCGGCCGATCCACAGCAATCGCCGGCAGCCTTCGTCGATCTGATAGATCAGCGTCAGGTAGTGGTGGCCGCGGCGCCATTGGATCTCGTCGACTCCCACGGCCGTGGCCCCCGAGAGATCGCGGTGCACCAGCCCCCAATGCACGGCGTGCCGCACCGAATCGCGGACGTGCTCCCAGGTCGTGTGGAACACCGTAGCGACTTCCAGCCACGAGAGCCGCCGCGCCCAACGAGCCAGGAACCACTGGTAGTCGGTGGTCAGCCGGCTCTTGCCCGACGACCAGGGAACACGCTCGACCGTCACGCCGCACTTCGGGCAGTTCACGCGGCGCATGGTGTAAACGAAGACCACGGCGATCTGCCACAAGGGCACGAACTCGAAACGCCGCTCGTCCAACTGGTCGTAACCCGGGCGGCGCTTGCCGCAGCCCGAACAGACGGCCCGGCCGTTGGCCCGCGGCCGGATCGGGACTTCCAGCGTGGGCCGCACGGCATTCTCGCCCCAGCGCGGCGTGCCGTAGACGAAGGACGAGTGACGAGCCACGCGGTTGAGGATAGTCTGGAGTTGCATCCTGGGTGCGCCTCGAGCGACGACGAAGTCTTGACAACTCCATCGTGGCCCAAAGCCGCTCAGGATGCGCTTGTTGGCACGCACTTCGCGCCGCCACTCGGCGCGGCGACACGTGACGCCTTGCGCCGCGGAACAACAGAGAAAGGCTAGCCGGGGTCCAGGGGCGGCAATGAGCCTCCCTGGTCTGCGTGAACGCAAAAAAACTAACCTTCGCGGCGAAGCCGTCCGCTGCCTTCTCGACGCTCAATACCACCCACAGATTCCGCTAGGGAACCATTTAAAGGACAAGATCGACCGCGCCCAAGCAGTCCCGGCGCGGCAGGATGCCCGCGTCCCGAACGGAGTCGAGAGTCGAGTATGTTGTCCAGCGCTCAGGTTCCTCCCGAGATCGAGGAGGTGCTCAAACATAATGGAGCGGAACACCGTGCGGAGGAAGATTGCCCGGATTGAACGACCTAGTCGACGCGATCGCGAAACGCTAGAGCTGGCCTCGCGATCGAGCGTGCCGAGCCTGCGGCAATGGCATGCGCGGCGCCGTCGCCGGAGCCAGCGGCGAGAAGCGTCTCGCTCGGCACCGCTCGCGACCGGTGCGTCAACGGGAGGTCACCGTGCCCTGGTTCCTCTGGTTTTTCGTGCGCTGCTACCATGTCCAACGAATGCAAGCGCCGCGGATCCAATGCCGATGAGAAGCGCCGCTTGCGGCTCCGGCACAGGCGCGATCGCGGCAGCCGAGAACAACGCGCCGCTGACATTGCTCAACGCCGAGTTGTGCTCGGCGAGGGTTGGTCCGCCGAACGCCGGTGGGAGCGGACTTGTGAACCACAT
>CAYWHO010000412.1:0-1585 GCA_964458195.1 uncultured Arenimonas sp. | reverse complement strand
CAGCGCCGACCTGGTGGACACCGACGTGGACGACTACGAAATGGTCGTGTTCGACGGTGGCAACACCAGCGGCGATACATGGAAGCATGTCTTCTTCCCGCGCCAGCGCGAGCACTACTTCGTTTACGAAGCTTGACCCCCCAAGCCCCTTCCGAGGGGCTTTTTCTTGCCCGCAGCGAAGGAAAGCGGATGCGGCGCGGTGCGGTTTCCTACGGGCGGACCGCTCACTCCAGGGCCATCCTTGCCCCATGTTCGTCGGCGTTGCCGACACATGCCCAGGCAGCCAAGACCTTCGAGGCTGCAAGCGCGGGAAACCGTGCTGGTCGTTTCTTCCTACGGACGTACCGCGTCCATCCACCCACAAGGGACCTCTCCCTTGTGGGCAGGGAATCCCTTGTTTTTCCTCAAGGAGATTCCCATGGATCGCTCTCTCATCAAGACCCTGATGCCTTCGCTTGTCGCGGGTCATGTGCCCCGCAACGTGCGGTCGATCAAGTACCGTGTGTTCGATGATCAGCCGCAGCCTTCGGCGCTGGGCTTCGCCTTCGATCCCCAGCCTTTCGACGGCAAGGTGGTCGCCGCGACGGACGATGCCATCGTCGTCAAGCTCAAACCCAGCGAGTTCGCGGTGCTCGACCCCAACCTGGTGACCGCCGTTCCCAGCGAAGGCGCCAAGGTGCATGTCCAACCGTATGCCCGCCACCGCTTCGACGGCCTGCGCGCGGACACCCCGGAAGTCATCACCGAGAAAACCTCGGATGGCACGCCTTACACCATCACGAGGCATATTCTCGGCTCCGCGCCAGCCAAGCTGCCCATCCCCGAGCCGCAGTGCATGGAGCTGGGCCAGCTCATCGAGCAGTTGGAGGAAATGCCGGCGCCCGACGGGTTCCGGCGCATCACCCACATGCTGGTCGATGCGGGCGCCCGGGACTTCACCTGGGTCGATCCCAAGCCGTCGAAGATCATCGAGACCCCGCCGGCGATCAGCTTCACGGTCTCGACCGCAAAGTTCGAGGGCCAGGTGACGATCCTCTACGACCGCGGCGGGGACACCTACGTGGTGGAACTGCGCCGCGACGGCGAGCTGGTCGATCGGCACGACGAGGTGTATTTCGACATGCTCGGCGAAGTGCTGGAGCGGCTCATCGACGACGGACGCTGGCGCCTGATCGACGTGAGCGTGATCGACGCCAAAGCGGCCCGCCGCCAGGCAGTGCCGGCATGACGTCCAAGGCCGGCGACTGCTGGGTGGTGTATTCGCCCAACGAGTCGGCCATCGGCGACAGCGCCGGCTTCTGGTCCAACGAGTTCGGCTGGGTCCCGTTCGACCAGGCGACGTGCTTCTCGGCGGAAGAGACCGGGAGCTTGCAGCTTCCGATCTCCACTGGCGGTGATGCGCGCTTCGTTCCATGGCAGGAGGCCCGGCGGCACTACGGCTGACGCCGAAGCCTACCGGCCGCATGCCCCACGGGCCTTCCATCCATCCGGGTGGAGGGCCTTTTCTTTTCCATTCCACACAGGAGATTTCAATCATGTCCCTGCGATTCAGAGGCTCCGACCTGCGCCCCGTGCTGGCCGAGGC
>CAYWHO010000411.1:0-1594 GCA_964458195.1 uncultured Arenimonas sp. | reverse complement strand
CGGTAGTAGCCCGTCTGGCCGGCATTGATGACGATGGCGCCGCAACCCGGCACCTCCAGATTGGCCGTACCGCCTTCGACCAGGGTGCGAACCGCTTCGCCGCCCGTGGACTGCGCGATCAAGGGCACGCGCCACGCGAGCGGCTTCTTGTCCGTCGCTTGCTTGCTGAACTCGCCCTGCGACAGGCGCAGCTGCGTCTTGCCATCGGCGCAGGTGGCTTCTTCGATGCGGATCAACGGCACGCCGGGCTGCAGGGTGAAATCGTGCGCGATATCGAGCACCGGCTTGCCGGCGGCCGATTGCACCTCGCGCCAGAGATCGTCGGACGCGGTGTTGCCGTAAGCGTGCTTCTTCATGTAGCTGCGCACGCCCTCGCGCCAGGCCTCGGCGCCGACGTAATTCTCCAGCATCCCGATGACCGCACCGCCCTTCAGGTAGGTGATGTCGTCGAAAGCCTGGCTGGCCTGCTCCACCGTTTCCACATGCTGCACGACAGGATGCGTGCCGGCGCCGGCATCGAGCGACATCGCTTCTTCGCGGTCGCCGACGATCTTGAGCGCGGTGTTCCATTCGGGATGCAGCTTCTGCGTCGTGCGCGCCGCCATCCAGGTGGCGAAACCTTCGTTGAGCCACAGGTCGTCCCACCACTGCATCGTCACCAGGTTGCCGAACCACTGGTGGGCGATCTCGTGCGCGGCGATCGAAAACACGCGCTGGCGGTCGGCCTGGGTGGAGATCGTCGGGTCGAGCAGCAGGGCGTATTCGAAGGTATAGATCGCGCCCCAGTTCTCCATCGCGCCGAAGAACTGGCTGCGGCCGGGAGAGGCGATATTGTCGAGCTTCGGCAAGGGATATGGGATGGCGAAATACTCGTTGTATTCGCTTAGCACGTCGTCGGACGAGTCCAGGGCGAAACGCGCCTGTTCGAGCAGGCCCGTTTGCGTCACGACACCGACCTCGGTATCGCCGAGCTTGACCGTGGCGCGTTCGAAATCGCCGAGTCCGAAGAACAACAGGTAGGTGGACATCTTCGGCGAAGTGGCGAAACGCACGCGCTTGCGGCCGTCGCCGAGTTCGACGCTCTGCGCAACCGGCATGTTGCTGACGGCCATCTGCGCCGAGGGCACGACCGCTTCGAGTGCGAATGTCGCCTTGTAGTTGGGCTCGTCCCAGGAAGGAACGAAGCGCCGCGCATCGGAGTTCTCGAACTGGGTGTACAGCGCGCGCTTGTCGCCGGTCTTCGTCGTGTAATCGATCGCGAACAGGCCGTTGGCCTGGGTGCCGATCTTGCCGGTGTAGGACAGGACAAGGCGATGACTGCCGGCCGGCAAGGCCTGCGGGAAAACGAAGCTGGCCGTCTGGTTCGCCGCGTCGATCTCGATCTTCGGCGCCGGGAACGAGGTCTTTCCGTCGGCCGACAGCATGCCCGCCGACGAAAAGCGCATGTCCATCGCCTGCAGCACGATGCGATCGGTGGGTCGCAGCACTTCGAGATGGATCGTGGTCTTGCCGTCGAAACTGAGCTGGTCGGCATGCGGCTCGAACGAAATCTCGTAATGCCTGGGGCGCACGTCGCGCGGCAGCTGCGTCGTGA
>CAYWHO010000410.1:0-1607 GCA_964458195.1 uncultured Arenimonas sp. | reverse complement strand
AAGTCGAAGATCGTTTCCAAGGGCATCAGCGCCGGTCGCGGCCAGAACACGTACCGCGGTCTGGTCAAAGTGGAAAAGACCGCCGACGGCGCCCGCAACCACACCCAATGCGATTCGCTGCTGATCGGCAAACGCTGCGGCGCCCACACCTTCCCGTACATCGAGGTGAAGAACCCCGGCGCCACGGTCGAGCACGAGGCCACGACATCGAAGATCAGCGAGGACCAGCTGTTCTATTGCCGCGCCCGCGGCATCGGCGAAGAGGATGCGGTTTCGATGATCGTGGACGGCTTCTGCAAGCAGGTCTTCCGCGAATTGCCGATGGAATTCGCGGTGGAAGCGAAGAAGTTGCTGGAAGTATCCCTTGAAGGGGCGGTGGGCTGATGTGCTGCAGGAGCGACGCAAGTCGCGACTTGCGTCGCTCCTACATCAAATGAAGTCGCGACCTCAATCCGAACGCAGCGCATTCCCATGACCTCCCGACACGAGCATTGGCAAACGGTCTACACGACCAAGGACGAACACCAGACCAGCTGGTTCCGACCGCATCTGGACGAGTCCCTGCGCCTGATCGGGCAACTGCAGCTCGATAGCGCGGCGCCCATCATCGATGTCGGCGGCGGCCGTTCCACGCTGGTGGATGATCTGCTGCAACATGGCTGCACCGACCTCACCGTGCTCGACCTCTCCGAACAGGCGCTGGACGACAGTCGCGCTCGACTGCACGAACGCGCCGGCGCGGTGCGCTGGCTGGCCGCGGACGTGCTGCAGGCGACCTTGCCGGCTGCACATTTCGCCCTCTGGCACGACCGGGCGGTATTCCATTTCCTCACCGAAGCGGCGGACCGCGCGCGCTATCGCGAGCAGTTGTCCCACGCGGTAGGCCTGGGCGGTTTCGCGATCCTCGCCACGTTCGCGACGGACGGCCCGGAACGTTGCAGCGGCCTGCCGGTCTGCCGCTACGACGCCGAGACCCTGTCGGCCGCCTTCGCGCCGGATTTCGAACGCATCGCCGACAGCCAGGAATTGCACCCGACGCCCTTCGGTACCGAACAACACTTCACCTACGTGGTGCTGCGGCGCGTCCGCTGAACCACTCGAACGACAAGAGCCGGTGGGCCAAGGCCCACCCTACGGAAGAATGGAATGCTGAAGATCGAAAACCTCCACGTCCGCGTCGCCGGCAAGGACATCCTCAAGGGACTCTCGCTGGAAGTGAAAGCCGGCGAAGTGCATGCGCTGATGGGCCCGAACGGCGCCGGCAAGTCCACCCTCGGCAATGTGCTGGCCGGCCGCGAAGGCTACGACGTCGTGCAAGGTTCGGTGACGTTCGAAGGTCGCGACCTGCTGGCGCTGGAGCCGGAGGAACGCGCGGCCGAAGGCGTGTTCCTCGCCTTCCAGTACCCGGTCGAGATTCCGGGCGTGAACAACACCTATTTCCTACGCGCGGCCCTCAACGGCCAGCGCAAGCGCCGCGGCCAGCCCGAACTCGATTCGATGCAGTTCCTCAAACTGGTGCGAGAGAAGCTGTCGGTGCTGCACTTGAAGGACGAGCTGCTGCATCGCGCCGTCAACGAAGGCTTCAGCGGCGGCGAGAAGAAGCGCAA
>CAYWHO010000409.1:0-1609 GCA_964458195.1 uncultured Arenimonas sp. | reverse complement strand
GCCGCGATGGCGAACTCGGCGAACGATGCCGAACTCAAGATGGCCGGCACCGATTTCCCGAACGGCACCCTCGCCTTCCAGCTCAAGAGCGACATTGCCCCGGGCGCGATCTCGCTGTCGCTGCCGAAAGCGGCGCAGGACTACCTGGTGCATGTGTTCGAGCCGAACAGTTCCGAACTGCTGCGCCTCGGCATGGACCGCATCGTCGCCAGCCACGGCCAGACCTACAAGGTGTTCGCCAGCCTCAACGCCAACGAGGCAGTCGACTCGATCGACGGCATGGTGACGGCCCCGAACGGCGCAACGTTCGACCTCGCCTTCAAGCGTGGTGCTGACGGCCGCTACGTCGCCGAAGTCAGGCACGATGCCCTCGCCGGCACCGGCCCGGGCCTGTGGGAAGTGCATGCCTTCGCCTCGGCCAAGGGCGCGAGCGTGCAGCGCGATGCCAAGACCGCGTTCTCGTCCAGCATCCCGCGTGCGCAATTGGGCGCGGGCGCCAGGACCGTGCGGAACGACGACGGCTCGCTGTCGATGTCGTTCACGCTGAAGGTCGCCGCCGAAAGCCGCTTCGAGGTGCGCGGCACGTTGTACGGCATGGACGGCGGCAAGCTGCGTCCGGCGGCACAGGCCAGCACCGCGGCGATGCTGAATCCCGGCAACGGCGCGTTGGAACTGGTGTTCGACGCCGCCACGATGGCCAAGGCCGGCGTCAGCGGTCCCTACCAGTTGCGCGACCTCACGCTGATCGACCAGGCCGACCTCAGCACGGTCGAATTGCGTCGCACCGGACTGCGCGTTGCCCTCGATCGCTGATCGACACGCGCCTCGCTGAAACGAAAAAGCCGGGCAATGCCCGGCTTTTTTCTTCGCTGCGCGTCGGCCTTGTCGCGGGTCGGCAGCGCCTCGTTCCAGTTCGCGGCCTGGATGCCGAGCAACACGCCGAGCACCGGCAACACGAACCCGATGGAGATCGCGGTCCAGTTCCGATCGCGCGGATTCCGGGCCGGGCGGTGCAGGATCACGGCGCCTTCTCCGTCTCGGCCGGCAGGGGCGGATAGCGGATCGCAACCTCGGGCGGCCACGCGAGTCCGGATTCGGCGAGTCGCGCCTTGAAGTTGGGTGTCGCGTCCAGATCGAACGGCGCGCCGCAGCCGCAATACGTCACCGCGATGGCGAGCAGCAAGCCGCCCGCCGGGCGCGCATCGAGCATCGCGGCACGGCGGTTGGCTTCCGCACGATCGCCGAACAGCGCCGCCTCGACCAGATCCACCATCGCCCAGGCACGGACCTTGTTGCCCTCACGATCGACCATGCCAATCCAGGTCTGCGCCTGCCCACGATCCCGGCCGCCCAGCCGAGCGAGTTGAAGCGCAACCCCGAAGGCGTCAGCGGTCCAGTGCTGCGTCGATATCGGCTGACGTTGCGTGACGTCCAGTTGCCCCACCATGGCGAGGGCGAGATATTCCTGCGACCTGCGCGGCAATGCTGGCGTATACGTACGCCACTGCGCATGGATGGACTGGATGCGTTCGGGATTGCCGATGGCACGCGCCACCCAGGCGCGCGTGTTCCAGTTGATCGAATTCAAGGGGTCGCAGACCGTCGCCCG
>CAYWHO010000408.1:0-1618 GCA_964458195.1 uncultured Arenimonas sp. | reverse complement strand
CGGCATGCGCCTTGTTCCAGGCGATCAAGGCCTCCAGCGAAACCTGGGCCGAACCGCTGCGCTTGAGATAAGCGTTCAGGCCGTCCTTGAATTCGTACAACAGCACTTCGTACTCGGGTTTGTCCCACACGCCGTAGGTCGGGATCTTCACGTCGATCACCTCGGCGCCGGCGGCCTTCAGCGCGGCGATGGAACTTTCCATCATGGCGTCGACGCCGGGATGGAAGCCCATCGTCTGCCGGACGACGCCGAAGCGCTTGCCTTTCAGCGCATCGGGTTTCAGGAACGCGCGGTAGTCGCTCGGGATGTTGCCGGTCGCAGGATGGCCGAAGGGGTCGTTCTCGTCGACGCCCGCCATCGCATTGAGCAGCAGGGCTGCATCGGCGACCGTCCGCGCCATCGGGCCAGCGGTGTCCTGCGAGATCGAGATCGGGATGATGCCGTTGCGGCTGACGAGGCCGACGGTGGGTTTCAAGCCGACGAGTGCGGCGACGGAAGCCGGGCAGATGATGCTGCCATCGGTTTCGGTGCCGACGCCGAAGGAGGCGAGGCTGGCGGCGATCGCGGTGCCGGTGCCCGAGCTCGAACCGCAGGGATTGCGGTCGAGCACGTAGGGATTCTTCGTTTGGCCGCCACGCGAACTCCAGCCCGAGGTCGAGCGCGTCGAACGGAAATTCGCCCACTCCGATAGATTCGTCTTGCCGAGGATCACGGCACCAGCGGCGCGCAGGCGCGCGACCACGAAGGCGTCCTGCTTCGGCCGGTTGTCGGCCATCGCCAGCGAACCAGCCGAGTTCGCCATGCCGGTCGCATCGATATTGTCCTTCAGCAGGATGGGCAGGCCGTGCAGCGCTCCGCGGACCTTGCCGGCCTTGCGTTCGGCATCGAGCGCGTCGGCTTCCTTCAAGGCATCGGGATTGAGTTCGATAACCGAATTGAGCGCAGGGCCCGCCTTGTCGATCTTCGCGATGCGATCGAGGTAGGCCTGGGTCAGGTCGTGCGAACTGAGCGTGCCGGCCGCCATCCGGTCGGCGGCGTCGCCGGCGCTGAGTTCGACCACATCGATGGCGGGTTCCGAAGGCTTGTCGGTGGCGCTCGGCGTGCCGGTGGGCGCCGGCTTGCAACTGGCCAGCAAGACGAGGCCGGCGATGGCGATGAGTCGACGCATTTCAGCTCTCCTGGGTTTCGTGGGGTTCGCCACCGATGTCTTGGCCGAACCAGAGGATATGGCCATCGGGATCGCGCACCTGGAACTCGCGCATGTCGTAGAAGCTGTCGCGCATCGGCGTCGGCGCGAAACCCTCGCGCTCGCAGCGTTCGCGGTCGGCAGCGACGTTGTCGGTGCGCAGGTAGTAGATCGCGGCCCAGCCCAGGCAGCCGGGTTCGGTGTCCGCCATCGGATCGCCGTCGCGTAGGGACGCATGCGGGCCTCCGCTTTCGGACAGCATCAGTTCCGATTGGCCGAGGCCGAGATTGGCCCAGCGCCATTCCTTCAGCTGCGCTTCGTCGCTGACCAGTTGGAAGCCGGCTGCGCGACGATAGAAGTCGACGCTGCGCTCTACATCGCTGACGTTGAGCATCGGGGTCAGTCGGCTCATGGCCATTCGCAGGCTCCCGG
>CAYWHO010000407.1:378-1621 GCA_964458195.1 uncultured Arenimonas sp. | reverse complement strand
TCGAAGGGCAGGGGTTTCGGTTTGCGATCCAGCGTTCCCTGGCTTTGCAGTTCGAAGGCCGAAGCGAGGCCGGCGTTCGCGATCGTCGCATTGAGTCGCACATTGCCCGCGACTTCTGCTGCGGCCACATGCGCACCTGCCGTCAGCGCCGCCGGTTCGCGGTTCTTCAATCGCGGCAAGGCCAGTTCGAGATGCGTCAGGGAATAACCGTCGCCGCGAACGATGCCCTCGTGAATTTCGACGCCCTTGGTCAGCGTCGGCAATTCGAACGGCGTCGGCGGGCGACGCGCATTCCACTGCATCAGGCCCGGCACGTCGAGCACGGGCTGGTCGAGTTCGATGCGCGTGATCACCAGGGCGCCGTCGCCGGTGAGCGTGCTCCAGGGCAGCGAAATTTCCGCGCGCTTCGCCGTCAGGAAAACGCGGCCGGTGACCGGGTCGCGCACGCGCAGGTTCGGCAACAGCAGTCGCGGTTCGGGGCGAAGCGCGTATTCGGGTTCGCCTTCGAAGGAAAGTTCGAGCTGCAGGGCCTTGCCGGCCTGCGCCAGTACGGTCGTCGCCAGGCGGTGCGGTTCGAGTTGCCGGTCCACCCACCACCAGCCGACGAGCAGCAACAGCACCAGCGCCGACAGTGCGATCAGCCGGCGGCGGGCGCGACGGGTCGGGGGCCGCTTTGCCTCCGCGGCACTCACAGACATCACTCGCCGAGCGAAGCCGGCAGCAGCGCGTCGACGAAGGCTTCGCGGTCGAAGATGCGCAGGTCTTCGGGTTTTTCGCCGAGGCCGATGTAGCGGATCGGGATGGCGAATTCGCGCGCGAGCGCGAACACCACGCCGCCCTTCGCCGTGCCGTCGAGCTTGGTGACGACGAGGCCGGTGACGTTCACCGCCTGGTGGAAGGCGCGCAGCTGGTTCAATGCGTTCTGGCCGGTGGTGCCGTCGATCACCATCAGCACTTCCTGCGGCGCGCTTTCGTCCACCTTCGACAACACGCGGCGGATCTTGCCGAGTTCCGCCATCAGACCGGCCTGCGTATGCAGACGGCCCGCCGTGTCGGCGATCAGCACGTCGAAATCGCGCGCCTTCGCCGCCTGCAGCGCGTCGTAGGCCACCGACGCCGCGTCGGCGTTCTGGCCCTGGGCGATCACGGCGACGCCGTTGCGTTCGCCCCAGATCTTCAGTTGTTCGACGGCGGCGGCGCGGAAAGTGTCGCCGGCCGCCAGCAGCACCGACAGGCCCTGTGC
>CAYWHO010000407.1:0-368 GCA_964458195.1 uncultured Arenimonas sp. | reverse complement strand
GCTATGACCGTCTTCCTGGAATCGCCGCGCCAGCTTGCCGATGGTCGTGGTCTTGCCGACTCCGTTGACGCCGACCGTGAGGATGGTGAAAGGCCGTACCGAACCGTCGATCACCAGCGGCTTGGCGACCGGCGCCAGCATCGCCAGCAATTCGATGCGCAGGGCGGCGAACAAGGCCTTGGCGTCGGCGAACTCGCGCGCCTTCATGCGCTTGCGCAATTTCTCGACCAGCTCGTTCGTCGCCGGCACGCCGACGTCGGCGCTGATCAGCGCCGTTTCGATTTCGGCGCGCAGATAGTCGTCCAGGCGCGGGTTGCGCGAGAACAGGCCGCCGAAGCTGCGCGCCACCAGGCTGCTGCCGACGGTTT
>CAYWHO010000406.1:0-1621 GCA_964458195.1 uncultured Arenimonas sp. | reverse complement strand
GTTCCTACTCTGGCTGCTGATCGTCGCCATCGGCGTGTACCTGCTGATCTCGATGCTGCGCCCCGACAAATTCTGAGTCCCTCGTAATCGCCATGTTGGAAGTATTCGTAATTCTCGTCACGGTCGTGGCATTGGCCTGGCCGCTGGGCCGCTACCTCGCGGTGGCGCTCGGCGACGCGCCCTCGCGCCTCGATCGCGCGTTCGCGCCGCTGGAAAACCTGTTCTGTCGGCTCGCCGGCATCGATCCGAAGCGCGGCATGAGTTGGCGCGGTGTCGCCCTGGCCTTCGTATTGAGCAATGCCGTGCTGGCCGTGATCGTGCAGTCGATCCTGATGTTCCAGCACCTGCTGCCGCTCAATCCGGACGGCATCCCCGGCATGTCCTGGGACTTGGCGCTGCACACGATGGTCTCCTTCCTGACCAATACCAACCAGCAGCACTACTCGGGCCAGGCGCAGCTGAGCTATTTCTCGCAACTTGCCGGCATCGTGACCCTGCAGATCGTCACACCGGCGATGGGCCTGGCGATCGGGCTGGCGGTGCTGCGCGGCCTGTTCGGCGGTCGCAATGCCGCGGTGGCGAAAGAAGGCGAAACCCGCGACCTCGGCAATTTCTACGTGGACACGACGCGCTGCGTGTTGCGCGTCTTCCTGCCGCTGATGCTGGTCTGGTCGCTGCTGCTGACCTGGCAGGGCGTGCCGAGCACGCTGGCCGGCGCGCAGGTCGCGACACCAGTGGACGCCAGCACGGGCATGAAATCGCAGACGATCCCGGTCGGACCGGTGGCGCCGATGGTGGCGATCAAACAACTCGGCACCAATGGCGGCGGATGGTACGGCCCGAACAGCGCCGTGCCGCTTGAGAATCCGACGCCCTTGAGCAACCTCTTCGAGATGGTGGCCATCCTGCTGATGCCGGTCGCGATCGTTTTCATGATCGGCCGTTTCACCCGTCGGCCGAAGCTGACCTGGCTCACGCTGGGCGTGATGGGCGCATTCTCGCTGGCCTTCATCGGCGCCGCCGTCTGGTCCGAAACGCAGCCCAACCCCGCCGTCAGCGGCCTGGCCGCGAACGGGCCGAACATGGAAGGCAAGGAGCAGCGCTTCGGCCCGACGACCTCCGCGCTGTGGTCCACGCTCACCACGCAGACGTCGAACGGTTCGGTCAATGCGATGCACGACTCGCTCAGTCCCGTCGCCGGATTCGTGGCGATCTCCGGCATGCTCATCAATGCCGTCTGGGGCGGCGTCGGTTGCGGCCTGGTCGGTTTCATCGCCTATCTGCTGGTCGCGGTATTCCTGTCCGGCCTGATGATCGGTCGCACGCCGGAGATCTATGGGCGCAAGATCGAGGTCGGCGAAATCCGCCTGCTGTCTCTGCTGGTGCTGCTGCAGCCGATGCTGTTGCTCACGGCCACGGCGGCGACCTTGTCGCTACCTGCCTACACCGGCAATTCCAATCCCGGTTTCCATGGCGTCTCTCAAGTGTTCTACGAATACGCCTCGGCTTACGCGAACAACGGCTCGGGTTTCGAAGGCCTGGGCGATGCCACGCCCTGGTGGAACCTCAGTTGCGTCGCGCTGTTGCTGGTGGGGCGCTATGCCTGCCTGATCATTCCGCT
>CAYWHO010000405.1:0-1626 GCA_964458195.1 uncultured Arenimonas sp. | reverse complement strand
CTGCTGCCGGCGGTGCGGGTATTCATCGACTACCTGGCGGAGACCCTGCCGGCGGCGATCGAGGGCAGTCGCCTGCAATGCCGCGATATCGTCGGCAAGATGAAGGAAAAGGCGGCGAAGAAGGGCTGATGCCCGGACCGGCCTGCGCTACAGATAGCTCAGGCCGACCTCGTCGTCCTGGAACCAGCGCACCTGCGCCTTGAGGCACATCACCTGGCCGGGATCGCCGAGCGGATAGACCAGCACTTCGTCGCCGATATGGAAATTCCAGTTGCGCGGCCGCTTCACGCAGGCGCCGCCCTTGGAGAAATCGACCGTCTGCACCTGGAAGGCGAGCTGGCCGCGCACCACGAGGGCGAAGCCATGCTGCGAAGTGCGGGGTTCCCTGCGTCGTTCGAACAATGCCATCGGCGCATCCTACATCGGTGCCGGACTACAGCGACTTCGTGCGCCCGCCGTCCACCGGAAGATTGATGCCGTTCACGTATCCGGCGTCCGGGGAACAGAGGAAAACGATGGCGGCGGCGATCTCTTCCGGCTCGGCGAAGCGGCCGGCCGGCACGGTGGCCAGCATGCCCTGGGCGATGTCGGACGCCGGCTTGCCGGTGGCCGCCGCACGTTCGGCGAGGATCTGCTGCAGGCGCTGCGTCTGCGTATAGCCGGGCAAGACGTTGTTGACGGTGATGCCGGACGGCCCGAGCTCGGTGGCCAGCGTCTTCGCCCAGCTCGCGACGGCGCCGCGGATGGTGTTGGACACGCCGAGATTGGCGATCGGTTCTTTCACCGAGGTCGAGATCACGTTGACGATGCGCCCCCAGTGCGCCGCCTGCATGCCCGGCAGTACCGCCTGCAGCAAGACCTGATTGGCGAGCAGGTGCTGCTGGAACACGGCCAGGTACTGTTCCGGCGTCGCCGCATGCGCCGCCCCGCCCGGCGGGCCGGCCGTGTTGTTGACGAGCACGTGCACGGGTTGCGCGGCGCAGAGCGCGCCGATCTTGGCGCGCAGCGCCGTCAGGTCGGAAACGTCCGCCGACAGCGTCCCATGCATCTGTTGCAGCGGCGAGGGCAGGGTGGCGCGCACGGCATCGAGCCGGTCGGCGCGGCGCGCCAGCAGGGTGATCGTGGCGCCGCGCGTCGCGAGTGCGATCGCCGCCGCGCGCCCGATGCCCTCGGAGCCGCCGCAGACCAGGGCGTGCCTGCCTTGCAGATCGGTTTTCATGGCTTGTCCCCGGAAGAGGTTTCCAACAATGCGCGCATGCGGGCTGCGACCGCACGCTGCTCATGCCCGCCCTTCGCCAACGCTTCGGCGACGGCGATGCGGTTCGCGAGCGGATGATTCTGGCTGAGCTTGAGTTTGATTTCGATGCGTTCGGGTCGGAAGCGGAACCCGACGATGCCGCGCAACTGGCTGCGCAGGTCCTCGCGTTCGAATTCGAAGCGCCAGTCGCTGCCGACCTCGGCTTCGAAACGGTCGCTGAGGTCGGAGACGATGGAGGCCAGGCCGCCTTCGTCTTCGACGATATCGAGTTGACCCGTCAATTGCGCGGCGACGTAGTTCCAGGTCGGCACGCGCGCGGCGCTTTCCTTGTCCGGGTACCAGGACGGCGAAACATAGGCCTGCGGCCC
>CAYWHO010000404.1:0-1643 GCA_964458195.1 uncultured Arenimonas sp. | reverse complement strand
TTGCCGCGGGCTATTCGCTCGGCGGAAACTTCGCGCTGCGCCTGGCCTTGGCGGCACCGGAGGCGGGCATTCGCCTGCGCCATGCCGCTGCCGTCTGCCCGGCGATCGATCCGGCCGCGATCCTGCACGCGCTGGAAACCGCGCCGGCCTTCTACCAGTGGTATTTCCTGAAGAAGTGGCGCGATTCGCTGCGCAAGAAGCGCGCGTTGTTCCCCGACCACCACGACTACGACGAGAAGGTGCTGGCGCAGGATCTTCGCGGCCTGACGCGCTGGCTGGTCGAACGGCATACCGACAAGGGCAGCCTGGAGAATTATTTCGACGGTTACGCCATCGCCGGCGGTCGCTTGTCGAACCTGCGGGTGCCGGTCAGCGTGCTCGCCGCTGCCGACGATCCGGTGATTCCGGTGGACACGGTGCGCGCGTTGCAGTTGCCGGCGCATTCGCGCCTGGAGATCGCCGAACACGGCGGCCACTGCGGCTTCATCGAAGGCTCGGACCTGCGTGGTTATTCCGAACGCTGGGTCGCGGCGCGCCTGGAAGAAGCCCTCGGCGAAAATCCGTCCACGACGCAGGCAGCCTGACCTAGACGTCGTTCTCGCAGAACGTCGTGTCTTCTTCGCGCCAGGGTCGGCGCTGGAATCTGCGCTGGAATGTTTCGCGCGCCCACGCGTCCCCCGCGTTGCGCTTCTTCGCCGACAGCGAGCGCGCGAATTCGGTGGCGTCTTCCCGATAGGACGCCGCCAGTTCCGTGCCTGCCGCGCCAAGTTCCATCAGTCGCGCCATCCGGTACGCGGTTTCGACATCGCCGGCGGGCCCGCCGATCGTCGCGGTCAGTCGCAACCCGGGCTCGTAGAGCGGCGCTTCGAACGCAGGCTCGGGAAATGTCCTGCGTGGTGCATAGGCGAACAGTGCGGCGCTCACCATGTTCCAGTCGCCGCGGGCGATACCACGCTCCATGATGCGTGTCGCATCGAGCCTGTATTGCGCCAGGACTTCCGGGCGTTCGTGCAGGGCTGGCGGCATCGGGAACGTGGCCGCCACGAAACATTGCGCCGCCTGGGAGTCGCCCAGTTCGGCCGCGCGCCGCGCCAGGTCGTAGCTGCTGCCATCCATCAGCTTCGATTGCAGGCCGGCGCATTCGCGGTCTGCCCGATCCAGCCAGTCCAATCCCTTTTGCCAATTCCCCATGATTTCGGCACGTGCTTCGGCGGGCACGTCAGGTCGACTGAGGGCGTCGAAGTACTGCATGGTTTTCGTGTCCGCGAGATTCGCTCGCGCGTACATTGCACTAGTGCATAGGCTGCGCAGCCTGAACTCGCGCAACAATGCTGCGGCCGCTGGATCGGCAGGCAGCGAATCCGCATCGCTCGAGGCCTGCATTGAAGGTGTCTGCGGCGTCGAAGGAAAGATCGGCGAAACGCTGTCGCGTGCCGCGCCGCGTTGCGACGGCGATGCGATGCTGGCTGTCGACGGCGGTGAATTAGTCGCAGGCGATGCCGCTGCCTCGCGTACGGGCGTCGCCGCACCGAAATACAGCCACGCCAGCAGCGCGCCGCCGAAGGCGATGCGGTACCAGGCGAAGATGGTGAAGCGGTGCGTCTGGATGTAACCCAGCAACCATTTCACCGCGACGAAGGCGG
>CAYWHO010000403.1:0-1655 GCA_964458195.1 uncultured Arenimonas sp. | reverse complement strand
ATCGGGTTGAAACCCGGGAACTGCGTTATCTCGGAAGTTGCATCTGACGCGAATTGTTTCCCCCGGGTTTCGGCCTATGGCCTCAACCCGGGCTACGAAAAACGCGCTTGCAACTCCACGAGGCTCGGCATCGCCAGGGCCGCGCCGGCGCGTTCGACTTTCAAGGCCGCGGCGCGGTTGGCGAATCGCACGGCGTCTTCCAGCTCGCGTCCCTGCGCGAGCCCGGCGGCGAAGGCGCCATTGAAGGCATCGCCAGCGCCGGTGGTGTCGCGCACCTGCACGGGTTCGGCGGCGACGCGGAAATATTTCTCGCCGGCCGATACGAAGACGCCGGCAGCGCCCAGCGTGACGATCACCGTCGGCATGGACAGGCGGCGACAGAGCGCATGCAGGGTGTCGTCGTCCTGCGCCGCGAGACTCGCCGCCTCGACCCTGGTTTCGGAGCGGCGTTCGAGCAACTGGGCGAATTCGCTTTCGTTCGGCGTCAGGATGTCGATCAGCGGCCAGGGCAGGTCCATGACCGCCGACGCCGGCGCCGGATTGTGCACAGTGGTGACCGCATGCCCGCGCGCCAGGCGCAGCGCGCGCTGGATCGCGGCCGGATTCACTTCCTGCTGCGTAAGCAGCACGCGCGCGTCCTTGAACACATCCTTGTTCGCGTCGATATGCGCGACACCGAGCGCCATGTTCGCGCCCGGTCCGACCACGATCAGGTTCTGGCCGGTACCGTCGAGCAGGATGGCGGCCGTGCCGGTGGCCTCGCTATCGCAACGTTGCCAGCGCGCCTGGATGTTCTCGGACGCGGCCAGCGCCGCGGCGCCGTCGCCGATGGCATCGCGACCCAGGGCGCCGAGGAAAAATGTTTCGGCGCCGAGGCGCGCGGCGGCCACGGCCTGGTTGAAACCCTTGCCGCCAGGTCCGCAGGAAAACAGGCCGAGCCGCGTTTCGCCCGGTTGCGGAAAGCGTTCGCTGCGCCAGACGTGGTCCTGGTTGAACGAACCGACGACGACGATCCGACTCATGCCGGCGTCGCTGCGCTCAGCCGCCGAGTCCGGTCAGCACGCCGGCGATCGTCGCCGTCATCAGCGTCGCGATCGAGCCGCCGAGCACGGCACGCAGGCCGAAGCGCGCGAGGTCGGCGCGACGTTCCGGCGCCAGGCCACCGATACCGCCGATCTGGATGGCGATCGAACTGAAGTTCGCGAAACCGCACAGCGCATAGGTCGCGATCAGCTTGCCCTGGTCGGTCAACACGACACCGGCGGCCTTGCCGTTGACGATGTCGGCGAGCTGCAGGTAGGCGACGAATTCGTTCAACACGACCTTCTGGCCGATCAGGCTGCCGACGGTGGTCGCATCCTGCCAGGGCACGCCGATCACCCAGGCGATGGGTGCGAGCAGGTAACCGAGCAACGCGGCGAGATCGGTCGGCTTGCCGAGCATCTGCTGCAGGCCGGTGACTTCGCCGATCCAGGTCAGCGGCCAGTTCAGCAGCGCGATCAGGGCGATGAAGGCCAGCAGCATCGCGCCGATGTTCAAGGCCAGGCGCAGGCCGTCGCCGGCGCCGGCGGCGGCCGCGTCGATGATGTTGCTGGTGGTCTTCTCGACTTCCATCTTCACCGTGCCCCGCGTCAGCGGGTCGCCGGTCTCGGGAC
>CAYWHO010000402.1:0-1663 GCA_964458195.1 uncultured Arenimonas sp. | reverse complement strand
GCAGCAGTTCGTTGGCGATCCGCTCCTCGCCCCAGATCGGATTCTCGGTCGCCATACGCCGGATCAGCTGGCGCAGTTCCGGCGGGATCGGCGGTCACCCTTGCCTCGACTTGAAGCGCCAGAACAGGTGCCAGCCCGCTCGGTGCCAGCGGACCAGAGCCGGGTAAGCCACGCCGCGCGGCCGCGCCGAGCCGGGCGCCCTCAGGGCGCCAGCTCTCCAGGTTCCCAGATCGCCAGTTCCGCCCCCCGGCCGCCGCCGGGCCCCTACCCGCCGACCTCCCGATAGTCCGCGGGTCAGCCATCGATGGCCACGGATAGTCCGCGGGCGATTCCCTGAACCCGTTGTGAATCATCGAGTTGGAAGTGGTGGTGCAAGGCTAACACGGCGGGAACTGCACTACCCACAGGTTCGGAGATGCGCGGTGAGGCTGCGTACATTGCGGGCTTCGGCGGCGTCGAGGGTACTACCCGCATTCACCCGCATCGCGCCCCTGGCGGCCACGGGCCCTTCGGGTTGCAGGCGATACAGGGCGTGGACGCACCGGTGACGACTTGGCTTGGTGGCAGGGCATACGCCTGAATGCGCTGCCCTCAACCACGCAAGGAGTCACCCATGCAGAAGATGATGATCAACGAAGTCGAACTGGCCGAACGGTGGAACCTCAGCCCGAAGACGCTCCAGCGTTGGCGTAGCGAAGGCCGACCCGGCAGGCCAGTACCGGTCGTTGCGGCAGGCCTTGGCTTCGCTGCCGGCCTGATCCCCGGCAGACAATGCATCTGCATTGACTTGGCAATGCAGATGCATTACCCTCTACGCGCAGCGTCCTCGCCGGAGAAGTGCCATGCCCGCCACCATGCAAGTCGAATCGACACTGACCGACCGCTACCAGACTACGGTGCCCGAGACGGTGCGCCGGGCCCTGCGCTTGGGCAAGCGCGACAAGATCCACTACACGATCCGTCCAGACGGCGAGGTCGTGCTCACGCGCGCGGCCGCCGGCGAGAACGACGATCCTGCACTGGCGCCGTTTCTCGGCTTCCTGGCCCGCGACCTGGCCGAGCACCCCGAGCGGCTCCTGGCTGTGGATGCCGGTCTGGCTCAGCGCATCCAGGCGCTGGTCGGCGGTGTCGAGGTCGATCTGGACGCGCCGCTGTCAGCGGACGATGAATGAGCGGCAGCAAGCCGCTGGTCGTCAACGGCTGAGCCCTCTTCGCCCACCCGATCGTCCTTGACCAACTCGACGCGTTGACCGCGCAGGTCCAGGCGCTCGAGCGCAAAGACCCTGCCGGCTACGTCGAGAAGAACGCCACCCAGCGCCTGGCCGCCATCGCCAAGCTGGTGTTCAAGGTGATCCCGCAGGACCCCGCCCGGCCGGAGTACCGCCAGGGCGACACGCTCGACGACGAGCACAGGCACTGGTTGCGGGCCAAGTTCTGCCAACAGCATCGGCTGTTCTTCCGGTTCCGCGCGCAGGCCAAGGTGATCGCTTTCGCCTGGGCCAACGACGAGGACACGAGGCGGGCCTACGAGAGCGCTGACGACGCGTATCGGGTCTTTCGCCGGATGCTCGACAGCGGCCGTCCACCGTCAGACTGGGGCCAGCTGCTGGCCGAAGCGCGTGCCGAGTCTGAGCGCCTTGGCCGGCTCGCGTCAGGCGGAGCT
>CAYWHO010000401.1:0-1675 GCA_964458195.1 uncultured Arenimonas sp. | reverse complement strand
GGCGACAGGTGCGAATTCCCAACGCCCGCCACATGCCCATGAATAGCGTCCCCAACCACCTGGCGGAGTTGCCGGCGGATCAACCGATCATCGTTTTCTGCGCACACGGCAGTCGCTCATTTGGCGTGGCCTACTACCTGCGCGAGCAAGGCTTCGAGTTGTTCGGGCGGCGTGCACGCGAGCAAGGACAACGGCAACCAGATCACCGGGCGCAGCAAGCGCGCCGTGAAAGGCACGGCCACTTCCGACGACAGGCGCACGACCACATCGCGCGCGATGCGCATGCGCTGTTGCAAGGAACGCACGCGCACATGCCATTCCTCGGACAGAGGCTGCCAGGGCCGGGTTTCGATCGCGCGCAGCGTACGCAGGCCGATGGCATGGCGAAGCAGCATGAAAGCGACGCCCAGCAGCCAGGCCAGCGCCACGACACCGGCAAGGGGTTCGGATTGCTGCGCGAACATGCCTTGCACTGCATCGAAATCCGCCGGGCTGACGATAGGCAGCGTCCAGCGTCCCGGTTGGGTGGCGGGCGAGCGCCAGTAGTCGATGAATTTCAGCAGAGGCAGCAAGGGCATCGCCAACAGGAATGCCATCGCCACCGCATGGCGCCAGGCCGCACTGGACCGCGACATCATCGCCAAGGCCAGGGCCGCCAGGATGCCGAGCAGCGCGCATTGCCAAAGCGAATGCAGCAGTGCCGTCGCCAGCGCCGACGCGAATCCGAACTGGGCGACGGCCAGGGTGTCCATCAGCGCTTCTTCTTTTTCGCCTTGGCGTCGGCGATGAGTTTCGCGATCGCGTCGAGGTCTTCCGGGCTGGCGATCTGGTCGTCCAACGCCCGCTGCACCAGGGTCAGCGCCGAGCCGGAGAAGGCGCGACGCATCAGGTCCTTCAACAGCGAAGACTGCACGACGGGTTCGGCGTATACGCTGCGATAGGTATGGCTGCGCTCGCTTTCGTCGCGATGCACCAGGCCCTTCTCGGCCATGATCGTCAGCATCTTCAGCACGGTCGTATAGGCCGTGTCCTTGCCTTTCGACAGTACGGCGTGCACTTCGCGCACGGTCATCGGCGTCTTGCGCGACCAGAGCACGCGCAGGATCGCCAGTTCGCCTTCGGTGGGGTTGGGATGGTCCATCCGGATCGCCGCCATGACATGTACGGCCATATTAGTACTAATTGCTTAGTAGTTTGTCAAGCGGCCGGAGTGACATGGCCGGACTCAAGGTTTGGCCGCCCTCGGTTTCGTCCTCAAACCGCCCGCAACTGCTCGTCGATCGAACGTGTCCTTTCCGTCCGCACATCGCCGGTATGCAGCGTCGACTTGCGCTCGATCAACAGGATCAGGCATTCCTCGTCGGCGATCTGGTTGTGCCGCACGCCCTTCGGCACGACGAACATCTCGCCCGGATTCAGCACCACGGTACGGTCTTCCATCTCGATGCGGAACACGCCGGCCAGCACGTAGAACAACTCGTCCTCGTGCTCGTGGCTGTGCCAGGCCAGCGTGCCCTGCACTTTCGCGACCTTGATGTAGTTGTCGTCGAGTTCGCCGATCACCCGCGGCGACCACAGTTCGGTCAGCGAAGCGGCGAGATCGCGGGGTGAGAGGCTGGACATAAGGAGTTCCATGGCCGGGACGGGCCCATATTACGCCGGAAAGTCCGCGTCT
>CAYWHO010000400.1:0-1690 GCA_964458195.1 uncultured Arenimonas sp. | reverse complement strand
CGGCACCGACGATGGCCAGCGGCACGCTGAACATGATCACGAACGGATGCAGCAACGATTCGAACTGCGAGGCCATCACCAGGTAAACCAGGAACAGGGCCAGGCCGAAGGCGAACAGCAGCGAGCGGATCGAACTGTCGAGTTCCTCGCTCTGGCCGCCGAAACCGAGGCGAATCTCCGCACCCAGCGGATTCTTGCGAACCAGTTCGCGCACTTCCTCGACGGCCGTGCCCAGGTCGATGCCGCGCAGGTTGGACGAGACGATGGCCACGCGCGTCTGGTCGGAGCGGTGGATTTCGCTCGGCCCCACCGTTTCCACGACATCGGCGACCGCGTCCAGGGTGACCGGGCGTTCGCTCTGCGGATTGACGATGATGCGGCGGATATCGTCGACGGAAGCGCGATCGTCCTCGCGTCCGCGCACCAGCACGTCGATCTTGCGATCGCGGAAGCTGTAACGGGTGGCGACTTCGCCGCGAACCTGGCGCACGACCTGGTCGGCGATCTGCCGCGTGGTCAAGCCCAGGGCCGCGGCCCGCTGCTGGTCGAAGATGATCTGCACCTCCGGATAGCCCTGCTGCACCGTGGATTTCACGTCGGCGAAGTGCGAGGAACCCTGCATCAGCTCGGCCAGACGGCGGCCGGCGCGCTGGATCGACTGAAGATCCTGGCCGCGCAATTCGATCTCCAGCGGCGTCGAGAAGCTGAAAAGCTCCGGCCGGCCGAACTTCACCGCGATATCGGGATAGCCCGCCATGGTCTTGCGCATGCGCTCGGTCACGGCCGCTTCCGTTTCGCGGCTGTAGTGGTCGCCGAGCACCACCGACAGTTTGGCGACGTTCTCGCCGGACTCGGTCGGATTGGCGTCCAGGCGCGTACCGGTGCCGCTCACGCCGTACAAGGCATCGATGTCCTTGTCGCCGTCGTGCGCCTGCTGCACGGCGCGCACGAGGGCATCGGTTTCGCGTAATTGCGTACCGGGCGGCAGACGCGCCGTCATTTCGAAGCGGTCCTGAGCCAACTGCGGAATCAGATCCGTGCCCAGCGTGGTGCCGATCGCCATCGCGACCATGAACGCCAGGGCGGCGCTGCCGAGAATCGGTACGGGGCGATCCAGCGCCTTGGGCAACATGCGGCGGTAGGCATTGGCGGCCCATTCGTACGGCGTGAGGATCTTCTCGCCCACCCAGGCCAGCCACGAACCGACGGTCAGGCCCAAAGCGCGCACCACCGCGATGACGCCGACACCCAGGCCGAACACCACGGCGCCGATGCCGCGGGTGGTGCCGCGACGCGCGGCGGCAGCGAAGCGACCGGCCCTGCTGGTCGGCTGCCAGTCCGGATGCGGCGCTTCGCCGTCGAACGACAGCGGTGCGCGGTCGCGGATCGACGAAAGCATCGGGATCAGCGTCAGCGACACGACCAGCGAAATCATCAGCGCGATGGAAACGGTCAGCGCCTGGTCCTTGAACAACTGCCCGGCCACGCCTTCGACGAACACCAGCGGGAAAAACACCGCGACCGTCGTCAGTGTGGACGCTACTACCGCCATGCTGACCTCGCGCGTACCGGCGATGGCCGCCTGCAGCATGCCCAGCCCTCGTTCCCTCGCCTTGGCGATGCTTTCCAGCACCACGATCGAGTCGTCCACCACCATGCCAGTCGCCAGGGCGAGGCCGGCCAGGGACAT
>CAYWHO010000399.1:0-1702 GCA_964458195.1 uncultured Arenimonas sp. | reverse complement strand
CGTGATCCTGACGATGAACGAGGCATCCAATCTGCCGCGCTGCCTTGAGAGCATCCGTTGGTGCGACGACATCCTGGTCCTGGATTCGGGCAGCTCGGACGGAACCGTCGCGCTGGCGACATCGGCGGGCGCCCGGGTGATGCACAGGCCCTTCGATAGTTTTGCCGGCCAGCGCAACCACGCCATGGAAGAGGGCGGGCTCCGCCATCCCTGGGTCCTGCATCTTGACGCGGACGAGGTCGTCCGGCCCGAGCTTGAGCGCGAATTGCGGGCGATCGCCACATCGGCGTCGTCGGGCTTTCCCGTATACCGCATCCCCGCGCGCATCATCTTCCGCGGTCGCTGGCTACGCCATGCCGGCATGTACCCGGCCTACCAGGTGCGCTTCGGGCGCCGGGAGGCGCTTCGCTTCGTCGATCATGGCCATGGCCAGCGCGAAGTGCAGCCGCCCGAGCAGGTCGGCACGATTTCAGCGGCGTTCGACCACTACAATTTCTCCAAGGGTGTCAACGACTGGTTCGCCCGGCATCTGCGTTATGCGAAGGAGGAGGCCCGGCAGAGCCTGCGCGAACGGGCCGAGCCGCTGCGCATTTCCGGACTGCTGAGCGCCGATGCGACCGAGCGACGGCGGAGTTTGAAACGCCTCGCCAATCGCCTGCCGTTCCGTCCTTCGCTGCGCTTCGCGTACGCCTATCTCCTGCGCGGCGGCTTTCTCGACGGAGCGGCGGGGTTGCAGTACGCCCGCATGCTGGCGACATACCAGCGATTCATCGACCTGAACCTGGTCGAATTGCGCGACGACGCGCGGCGGCCGCCGAATGGGGGCGGCGACGCATGAAGATTTCCATCCTCACCGCGACCTATCGCTGCGAAGACACCATCGCCGATTGTCTGGAATCGATCGCGCAGCAGACCCATCCGGATGTAGAGCACATCGTCATTGATGGCGCCGGACCGGACGGGACGTTGGGCATTCTCGAACAACATCGCGGGCGCATCGCGCAATTGGTCAGCGAGCGCGACGCCGGCCTTTATGACGCCCTGAACAAGGGCTTGGCGCTGTGCACGGGCGAGGTCGTCGGGTTCTTGCACGCCGACGACCTCTACGCCGATGCCGGCGTGCTGGCGCGGATCGCGGCGGCATTCGCGGACCCGGCGGTGATGGCCTGCTACGGCGACCTGGTCTATGTCCGGCGGCAGGACACCGAGCGCGTCGTTCGCTATTGGCGCGCCGGCGAGTTCTTCCCGGCGAAGCTGCGCCGCGGCTGGATGCCGCCTCATCCGACTTTCTTCGCGCGCCGATCGCTATACCAGCGCTTCGGCGGCTTCGATACCGATTTCCGCATCGCCGCCGACTACGAGTCCCTGCTCCGGATGCTGACGGCCCTGGAGGGCAAGGTGGCTTATCTGCCCGAATTGCTGGTTCGCATGCGCCTGGGCGGCGCCAGCAATCGGTCGCTGGGCCAGATGATCAGGAAGTCCCGAGAGGACTACCGCGCCATCCGGCGCCACCGGCAAGGTGGAATCGGCACCCTGTTATGCAAGAATCTCTCGAAACTGGGCCAGTTCGTCGCCCACCCGGACAAGCAAAGCGCAATCGAATGAAAAAAGCACTCATCACCGGCATCACCGGTCAGGACGGCGCCTACCTGGCCGAACTCCTGCTCGAAAAAGGCTACGAGGTCCACGGCATCAAGCGGCG
>CAYWHO010000398.1:0-1703 GCA_964458195.1 uncultured Arenimonas sp. | reverse complement strand
GAGCAACCGCCTTGTAAGCGGTAGGTCCCCAGTTCGAATCCGGGTGTCGGCACCATCCCGGCGCGATCGCGCCACCCAGCGGCCTGTCCTCCTGTCCTCGCCGGCGGGGCTTTGCCGTTGCCTTGGCAGGAGTCGGGACCGCCGGCGGCCCTTCGTTGCGGGCCGGCCGGTCGGGGAATAAGCTCGATTCGTTCGCATCATGAGGTCGTCCATGATCGAAGTCCCGGGCTACACCATTCTTCGTCCGCTCGGGCAAGGCGGCATGGCGACGGTTTATCTCGCCATCCAGCAATCGCTGGGTCGCGAGGTCGCGCTGAAGATCCTGTCGCCGTCCCTGGCCCAGGATGCCGTCGCCACCGAACGCTTCCTGCGCGAAGCGCGCATCGCGGCCAAGCTGCATCACCCGCATATCGTGGCCGTGCACGACGTCGGCGTGCATGAGGGCACGCCCTACATGTCGATCGCCTACGAGGCGGGCGGCACGATCACCAAGATGATCCGGACGCAGCCGGACCTGAAGTTCGCCTTCCGGGTCATCCGCGACATCGCGGCAGCGCTGGATTACGCCCATCGGCAAGGCGTCGCGCATCGCGACGTGAAGCCCGAGAACATTCTCATGCGCGCCGACGGCACCTGCGTGCTGACCGATTTCGGCATCGCGCACGCGGCCGAATCGCAGATCGGCCTGACGCGCGAAGGCACCAGCGTCGGCACGCCGCATTACATGAGCCCCGAGCAGTTGCGCGGCGAACACGGCGACGGCCGCAGCGATTTGTACAGCCTCGGCATCGTGCTCTACCAACTGCTGACCGGCGAGTTGCCCTACCAGGGCGCCGATGGCTGGGCGATCGGCATGCAGCACCTGATGTCGCCGGTGCCGCGATTGCCGCCGGCGGTGTCCTTCGTGCAGGAACTGCTCGATGCGATGCTGGCCAAGGATCCGGCCGGTCGCGTCGCCAACGGCGCCGAGGTGATGCGCTGGATCGACGCGCACGTGACGCTCACGCCGGCGATGACGGTGTCGATGACGACGCCGCGCGGCTTGCCCATGGCCTCCCAGACCAACAACAGCGCGGCGTCCATCGCCGTGCTGCCCTTCGCCGACCTGAGCCCGGCCAAGGACCAGGAATATTTCTGCGACGGTTTGTCGGAGGAATTGCTGGGCCTGCTGGCGCGCATACCGAAGCTGCACACGGCCGGACGTACCGCGTCCTTCAGTTTCAAGAACCGCAACGCCAACCTGACCGAGATCGGCCGCGAGCTGAAGGTTTCCAATGTGCTCGAAGGCAGCGTGCGCAAGGTCGGCGAGCGCGTGCGCGTTTCGGTGCAGCTGATCAAGGTCTCGGATGGATTCAATCTCTGGTCGGAGACCTTCGACCGCCAGCTCACCGATGTTTTCGAAATACAGGAAGAGATCGCGCACGCCGTCGTGAAGGCGGTGCGCGAGCGCCTGTTGCCCGATACGCCCGTGCCCGTCCCGGCCGAAAGCGCTCCGGCCGTACCGCTGGCGCCGACGATGGTTACGCCCATCCCGCAGCCGCGGCCCGATACCGCGGCACGCCTGGACCAACAGCGCCAGCAGGAAGAAGCTCGCCAGCAGGAAGAAGCTCGCCAGCAGGAAGAAGCTCGCCAGAAGGAAGAAGCCCGCCAGAAGGAAGAGGCGCGGCAGAAGGAAGAGGCGCGGCAGAAGGAAGAGGCGCGGC
>CAYWHO010000397.1:0-1727 GCA_964458195.1 uncultured Arenimonas sp. | reverse complement strand
CCGTCCTGGCGCACCATCCCAGCACGCGCTCGGCCTTGATCGGCGAACCCACGCTATGCGCGATGTCGGACGGCCGCCGCAGGCTCGCATCCAGCACCGTATGCGCCTGCCAGTCCAGGCCCAGTGCCTCGAACGCCATGCCGACGAATTGCCGCAGGGAATGCTTGCGCCCGCTGGCGATGACGTAGTCGTCGGCGGTCGGCTGCTGCAGCATCAACCACATCGCGCGCACGTACTCCGGCGCCCAGCCCCAATCGCGCTCGATATCGATATCGCCAAGATGCAGTTTCTCGTCACTGCCGTCGGCGATGCGACAGGCTGCCGCCACCACCTTGCGCGTGACGAAACGGTTCGGGCGCAGGGGCGACTCGTGATTGAAAAGGATGCCCGTGCAGGCGAACAGACCGTACGCTTCGCGGTAATTCCTGACGGCCCAGTGCGCGCTGGACTTCGCCACGGCATACGGGCTGCGCGGACGAAATGCGGTTTCTTCGTCGGCGGGCGTCGGCAGTTCGCCGAAACATTCGCCGGAACCGGCGTTGTACAGGCGCGTTTCCAATCCGAGAAAGCGGATCGCTTCGAGCAAATTGAGGGTCCCAAGCGAAATGCTTTCCAGCGTTTCGACCGGCTGTTCGAACGAGAGCCCCACCGAACTCTGCCCGGCCAACAGGTAGATCTCGTCCGGCGCCACCCGGCTCAGCACCTGAAGGACGCTGCGGAAATCCGTGGTTACCGCCGAGTGCAGGGCGACGGCATCGCGCACGCCGACGCGGTCGAGGTTGGCGAAGGCGGTCACCTGCGCGTCGCGCGAGGTTCCGTGCACCCGGTAACCCTCGGAGTGCAGATGCCGCGCCAGCAAGGCACCGTCCTGTCCGGAGATGCCGAATATCAATGCCTTCTTTCCGATCATGGGACGCCGCTCTCCGACCGACCCGCCGCTTCCAGGTAAGCATCCCTCATGCCGTTCGCGAAAGCCATCTCGCTGAATCCGGCCGCACGCGAGAGCCCGCGATCCGCTGCGCGCCGCCATGCGACGGGATCCGTCAAGAGTCGCCCTACCGCGCGCGCCATGCCCTCTTCGTCGTCGGGTGCAAAGCATTCGCCTGCGGCGCCGACGACTTCCGGCAGAGCCCCTGCGTTGGACGCGACCACCGGGAGGCCGAATGCCATCGCCTCAAGCGCGGGCCAACCGAAGCCTTCGTATAACGACGGAAACAACAGCACGGCAGCGCGCCGATAGCTGTCGGCCACGGCTGCATCGCTCGGATCGATGAGCCATTCTATCCGCCCGGCGAGATCGAGTTCCGCCGCCAAAGCGAGCAAATGGGCCGCCGGCGCTGGACCGGCCATCGTCAGTTCCGCGTCCGGTGCTGTGGCCGCGATGCGGGCGAACACGCGCAAGACTCCGGCACGATTCTTGTAAAACCCGTCGTTGCCGATGTGAAGCACCCTCGTCTGCTCCCGCCGCACCAGGGACGGCTCGGCCGAAAGCCGCGCCATCGCGATGTTCAAGGGCAAGGGTATGACACGACAACGCGCGGGCTGGACCGCAAAATATTCCTGTAGATCGTTCGCCGTGCTGGCGCTGTCGCAGATCGCCATCGTCACTCCGGCGAGCGCCTTCGCGTTGCCCCGCCACCAATGCCTGGCCGCCCAGCCCAAGCGGGGCACACCAGGGAAGCGGCCCTCGTCCTGCAAGCGGGGAATGATGTCGTGCACCGTTGCGA
>CAYWHO010000396.1:0-1732 GCA_964458195.1 uncultured Arenimonas sp. | reverse complement strand
GCGTTCGCGGTGATCGCGACCACCGCGGTGCTGATCGCCGTCTTCGTGCCGATGGCCTTCCAGGAAGGCAACAACGGCCGGCTGTTCCGCGAACTCGCCGTCGTGTTGGCGGGCGCGGTCGCCATATCCGCCTTCGTCGCGTTGAGCCTGACGCCGATGATGTGTTCGCTGCTGTTGAAGCCGCACAAGCGCGAAGCCACCGGCTTCAATGCCTGGGTGGACCGTCGCTTCAATGCCTTGTCGGAAGGCTACAGACGCGTGCTGGCGCGCCGCATCGGCCAGGGCTGGTTGTTCGGTGGCGTGATGCTGGCGGCGCTCGCCGCCAGCGCTTTCCTGTTCACCACCACGCCGCGCGAACTGGCGCCGCCGGAAGACCGCGGCGCCTTCTTCGTCATGGCAAACGGACCCGAGGGCGGCAGCTACGACTACACCGTCAAGCAGGTCAAGAAGCTCGAAGACGTGCTGGCCAAGTACGAAGGCGAGGGCAAGCCCGTGCGCATGGTCAATTCGCGCGTGCCCGGCGGTTTCGGCGGCGGCGGCGAAATGCAGAACGGCCAGGCCATCGTCATCCTCAAGCATTGGGACGAACGCGAGCAGACGACCGGCGAGGTCGTCGAGCAGGTGACGCGCGATCTGGCGACCATACCCGGCGTGCGTGCGATCGCCAACGTCCGCCAGGGCCTGGTGCGCGGTGGCGGCCAGCCCCTGCAAGTCGTGCTCGGCGGTCCCGACTATGCGCAACTGGTCGAATGGCGCGATCGTTTGCAGGCCCGTTTCGAGAAGAACAAGGGCCTGTCGGGCGTGGATTCCGACTACAAGGAAACGCGACCGCAACTGCGCGTGGTGATCGACCGCGACCGGGCCGCCGACCTCGGCGTTTCGGTCACCGAGATCGGCAATACCCTGCAGACGATGTTCGGTTCCAGCCAGGTCACGACCTTCGTGGAAGAGGGCAAGGAATACGATGTGCTCGTGCAGGCCGATCGCGCCGATCGTTCGGGGCTGGACGATCTGGAGAACCTGTACGTGCGCGCGCGCGACAGCCGTCTCGTGCCCTTGTCCAGCCTCGTGCGGATCAGGGAACTGGCCGAACCCGGCACCTTGAACCGCTTCAACCGTCTGCGCTCGATCACGATCTCGGCGCGTCTGGCCGGCGACTATCCGCTCGGCGAGGCGATCGAGTTCGCGCGCCAGGCCGCTCGCGAAGAATTGCCGGAAACGGCGCAGATCCAGTTCGGCGGACAGTCGCGCGAGTATCTCGCCGCTGGCGGCGCGGCGTTGTTCACCTTCAGCATGGCACTGCTGATCGTCTTCCTGGTGCTGGCGGCGCAGTTCGAGAGCTTCCTGCACCCGCTGGTGATCATGCTGACGGTGCCGCTGGCCGTGCTCGGCGCCTTGCTCGGCCTGAAGCTGACCGGCAACAGCATCAATCTCTTCAGCCAGATCGGCATCGTGATGCTGGTCGGCCTCGCGGCGAAGAACGGCATCCTGATCGTCGAATTCGCCAACCAGCGGCGCGACGAAGGCCTGGCCTTGCGCGACGCCATCCTCGACGCCGCCGCCACGCGCCTGCGTCCGATCCTGATGACCTCGGTGGCCACCGTGACCGGTGCCCTGCCGCTGATGTTCGCCAGCGGCGCCGGCTCGGCCAGCCGCCAGGCCATCGGCGTCGTCGTCGTGTTCGGCGTGCTGCTGTCGACCCTGCTGTCGCTGTTCGTGGTGCCGACCTTCT
>CAYWHO010000395.1:0-1733 GCA_964458195.1 uncultured Arenimonas sp. | reverse complement strand
AACCTCGCGCACTTCCGGCAAGCCGGACAACACGGAGGAAATGGCGTGGAACTCGGCATCGGCGTACTGCGCCAGCAACAGGGCCAGCGTGGTTTTTCCGCAACCGGGCGGCCCCCAGAGCACCATCGAATGCACATGGCCGGATTCGATCGCCCGGCGCAGCGCGGCGCCCGGCGCCAGCAGGCGGCGTTGTCCGACCATTTCGTCGAGATTGGCCGGCCGCATGCGCTCGGCCAGCGGTTTCAGGCCGGCGGGCGGCTGGAACAGGGAATCGCTGGCGGATTTGCTCTTGCGCACGTCGGCATTCTAGCGGCTCGCGGGCACGGCGTCGGCGCGGCGCGGCCGCACCCCTCACGGGATCCCGGCGCGCGCTTCAATCGCGCAGCGGCGTGACCTTGGCGCCGGGGCTGACCTCGCCGACGACATCGGCGCCCTTGGGCGGGGTGAAACTGAAAGTGCCGCCGGCGAAGCGCGGATTGCGCGTCCAATTGGAGAACCCGATGACGGTACGCTGCCCCAGCGAATCGCTGAATTCCATGCGCACCAGGCCCTTCGGCCCGAAGCCCAACCTCGCCTGCTGGAAAGGCGCGTCCTCGGTCTTTTTCGGCGTCAGCGTCAGCCACTCCAGACCGCCCTCCTTGCCGCCTTCGCGCGCGACGAATTGCCGGTCGAGTTCGCTGGGGTCGATCAGCACGGTCAAGGGGCTGCCCTGCTCCTCGAAACTCTGGTTGCGCACCGTGACCTGTTCGAGATCAGGGTCGTAGATCCAGATATGGTCGCCGTCGGCGACGATGAGCTGCTTCGCCGGCGACTGCACTTCCCAGCGGAACAGGCGCGGCGCCGACAGCTTGACGTTGCCGCTCGTCCTGTCGGTCTGGCGACCGTTCGGATCGAACACGCGCTGTTCGAAGCTGGCGTCGAGCCCCTTGAGATCGCGGGTGAAGGCGGCGAGTTGCTCGCGACCGCCGGCGAACGCGGGCATGGCGACGGCGAGCGACAGCAGGACGAAGGAGCGCAGGGAGGTATTCATGCGGAATGGCGTCGGGATTCGGGCAAAGAGTGCCGCAGACAACATGAACGAAGCCCGGCCCGCAGCGCGATTCAGCGCGGCGGCGGCGGCGCCAGGACGGAACGGTCGCCGTTGTGTTCCGGCGGCGAGACCACGCCTGCCGCTTCCATTGCCTCGATCAGGCGGGCCGCGCGGTTGTAGCCGATCTTCAGGCGACGCTGCACGCCGGAGATGGAAGCGCGCCGCGTTTCGGTGACGATCTTCACCGCTTCGTCGTACAGCGGGTCGCTCTCGTCGCCGCCGCCACCGCCCGATTCGGGCAGGCCGGTCGGGCCGACGACGACGCCCTCGCCCATGCTCTGCACTTCCTCGAGCACGCCCTGGATGTAGTCGGTGCCGCCGCCATGCTGCTTCAGGTGCTCGACGACGCGATGCACCTCTTCGTCCGATACGAAGGCGCCGTGCACGCGTTCGGGCATCGCCGTGCCCGGCGGCAGGTAAAGCATGTCGCCGTGGCCCAGCAGGGTCTCGGCGCCGGATTGATCGAGAATGGTGCGCGAGTCGATCTTGCTCGATACCTGGAAGGCGATGCGGGTCGGGATGTTCGCCTTGATCAAACCGGTGATCACGTCGACCGAAGGGCGTTGCGTGGCCAGGATCAAGTGGATGCCGGCCGCGCGCGCCTTCTGCGCCAGGCGCGCGATCAGTTCCTCGACCTTCTTGC
>CAYWHO010000394.1:0-1748 GCA_964458195.1 uncultured Arenimonas sp. | reverse complement strand
CTCGGCGGCGATGCGTCGCTCAACGCGCCGATTCGGGATGATGGCGATCCTGGTGAATGGCAGGACTGGCTGGTCGATCACTCGCCGACCCAGGAAACGATCCTGGCCGAGCACGAAGAGTACGACCATCGCCACAAGGCGCTGCTCGGCGCACTCGGCGTTCTCAATCCGCGCGAACGGCGCATTTTCGAGGCGCGGCGTCTGTCGGATGAGCCGATCACACTCGAGGATCTCGCGGCTGAATTCGGCGTCTCGCGTGAACGCGTCAGGCAGATCGAGGTGCGCGCCTTCGAGAAAGTGCAGGCCGCGGTGAAGAACACGATCACAGCGCAGAATGCGGCGACGCGTGAAGCGGCGATGGCGCAATAACGACAGACGACGTCGACTCATTCGCCGATCTTATGAATGAACAAAGCCGGCGCTGATTGGCGCCGGCTTTTGTCGTTTCGCGGATCAGCTTGCTCTTGTGCTGTCAGAAACAAGAACCCCCGGTTTTGCCGGGGGCCCAAGAGCCTTGGAGGTAACACCCACAACGGGGCATCGCCATGGATGCTCAGGCTGCACCTCGCGCCGCCGAAGCGACGCGAGGAATAGCTATCGCGATTACCAGGAGCGGACGACGCGCAGGTAACCGGACAGAACGCCCTGGTTGGCGATGTTGTAGATGCCAGCCGGCTTCGAGGTCGGGAAGTTGACCGTGTTGCCCGTCGCGGTGGGCTGAACGATCGACGCCTGACCGGCGTTGGCGAACTGGTACTGGGTGTAGCCGACGTCCGCCGCGATCTCGAGATCCTTGACAGGATACCAGGTCGTGCGCGAGCCGATCGCCCAGTAGCTGAAGTTGAAGTCGCACTTCGATCCAGCCGTGAACGTCGCACCCGCACCCACGTTGGCAAAGCCAGGCGTGAAGCGGCTGCAGATGATCTGGTTGGCCGACTGACCCGGGTTGGCCGCACCGATGATCTGGTTGGCGCCGAAGTCGAACCAGCCACCGTAGCCGTAGAGGCTCGACTTCAACTTCGCCGGGATCCAGAAGTGCTCGAACGCCGCCTGCGCGGTGAACACCTTGATCGTCTGGATCTGCGCGTTGCCGCCGATGCCCGTGTTCGGGTTGACGTACACGCCGTCAGTCACGAACGAGAAGCCCAGCGTCTGGTTGAGCGCGTTCAGGCCGGCCGGATTGCCCGGTCCGAACAGAGCAACACCCGTGTTCGGCGAGTTGTTGGTCTGGTAGGCCGTGGCGCCGTCGGTGTAGGCCGCGTTCAGGAACAGCTGGTCGCCCGCGCCGGTCGGCAGGTTCTTCAAGGTCAGACCGGCATTGACGCCCCAACCATATCGCGTGTCGGGACGACCGGTCGTTTCCAGCGTAGTGACCGCGGTACCGGTGTTGACGCCTGCGCCCGCACCCAGGCCGTAATAGGCGCCGGCCAGTTCGTGCACCACACCGCCGAGGTGGAAGAAGCCCCAAGCCTGGTCGACCTGGATGTTCGCCACGATGTCCGGCATGTGGAAGCCGGTGATGTACTTGTTCGCCATCGGCGCGATGGTCGGACCGGCGTTGATCGCCGTATCCTGTTGCCACAGCGTCGTACGACGCGGATCGGTCGCACCGATGGTGGCCGACACGCCATTGCCGAACTGCCAGGTGTAGGCCGCACCGGTCGAAGCGCCGGCGTCGTCCGGATAGAACAGCGCGCCGTTGTAGGTGCCCGCGTTCGACGACCACGGCGTGAAGAACGCCGACTTGA
>CAYWHO010000393.1:1144-1752 GCA_964458195.1 uncultured Arenimonas sp. | reverse complement strand
GCGCAACCCGGCGGAGAAATTTGCCAAGCTGCGCGAATGCGCGCATCCGCAGGCGCAGTTCCTCTGGGCCTGCTTCCGCGACCTGTTCCATTACAGCGCCTTCCACCTCGCTTCGATCGCCGACAACGCGCGCGACGTGGACTTCGCGATTCGTTGGGGCTACGGCTGGAACCTCGGTCCCTTCGAGACTTGGCAGGCCGCCGGTTGGAAACAGGTCGCCGGCTGGATCAACGAAGACATCGCCGCCGGCAAGGCCATGTCCGATGCGGCGCTGCCTGCCTGGGTCACCGACGGGCGCGAAGGCGTGCATTCGGCCCAGGGTTCGTTCGCGCCGTCCATCAACGGCCCGCGGCCACGCTCGTCCAATCCGGTGTACGCACGCCAGCGCTTCCCCGATCCACTGCTCGGCGAAAGCTTTCCGCCCGGCGAAACCGTGTTCGAGACCGACGCCGTGCGTCTGTGGCACGACGGCGACGGCATCGCCGTGCTCAGCTTCAAGACCAAGATGCATACCGTCGGCGATGGCGTGCTCGACGGCATCCAGAAGGCCATCGGCATCGCCGAAAAGCAGTTCAAGGGTATGGTCATCTGGCAGCCGAAGGAACCCT
>CAYWHO010000393.1:0-1134 GCA_964458195.1 uncultured Arenimonas sp. | reverse complement strand
CGCCGACCTCTCCGGCGCGCTGGCCTCGCTGCAGGCCGGCAAGCTGGCCGAAGTCGAGGCGATGGTCGCGAATTTCCAGGCCACCAGCCAGCGCATCAAGTACTCGCTGGTCCCCGTCGTGGCGGCCGTGCGCGGCCTCGCACTCGGCGGTGGCTGCGAATTCCAGATGCATTCGGCCCGCAGCGTGCTCGCACTCGAAAGCTACATCGGCCTGGTCGAAGCGGGCGTGGGCCTGCTGCCGGCCGGCGGCGGCCTGAAGGAAATCGCGACGCGCGTCGGGCAGGCAGCGGGCGCCGGTGGCGATGTCTTCGCCGGCCTCAAGCCTTATTTCGAGGCCGTCGCGATGGGCAAGGTCTCGGCTTCCGCGCTGGAAGCCAAGGAACTGCGACTGGCGCGCGAGGGCGACATCGTCGTGTTCAACGCCTTCGAACTGCTGCACGTGGCCAAGCAGCAGGCGCGCGCGATGGCGGAGTCGGGCTATCGCCCGCCCCTGCCGGCGCGGCAGATCCCGGTCGCCGGCGACGTCGGCATCGCCACCTTCAAGATGATGCTGGTCAACATGCTGGAAGGTCGTTTCATTTCCGAGCACGACATGGAAGTGTCGACCCGGATCGCAACCGTACTTTGTGGCGGCAACGTCGATCGCGGTTCGCTGGTCGACGAGGAATGGTTGCTGAAGCTCGAGCGTGAGCATTTCGTCGCATTGGCGCAGATGCCGAAAACGCAGGAACGCATCGCCTACATGTTGAAGAACGGCAAACCACTACGGAACTGATTCGTGAAGAAGATTGGGCATCCTGCCGCAACTTCCTCGTTCAGGGCGAAAAGCGTGGTTTTCGCTCTGAACCGTGCCGCCGCCTTACCGGCAGCGGCACGCCGGCACATCCTTGTGCCGGAGGCTCCGGCCTTCGGCGCTGAAAATTCGATTGGAGCAATGCAATGAGCAAGCAAATCCAGGACGCCTACATCGTCGCCGCCACCCGTCTGCCGGTCGGCAAGGCGCCCCGCGGTGTCTTCCGCAATACCCGTCCCGACGACATGCTGGCCTACGCGCTGAAGTCCGTCGTGGCGCAGGCGCCGGGCATCGACCTCGGCCGCATCGATGACGCGATCATCGGCTGCGCCATGCCCGAA
>CAYWHO010000392.1:0-1757 GCA_964458195.1 uncultured Arenimonas sp. | reverse complement strand
CGTCGTGCTCGACCGCACGCCGTTCTACGCCGAGTCCGGCGGCCAGGTCGGCGACACCGGCGAATTGCTGGATCCGGGCAGCGACCACTTCGTCGTCGACGACACCATCAAACTGTCGGCGATCTTCCATGGTCACGTCGGCAAGTTGACGCAGGGCGGGTTGAAGGTCGGCGACATGATTTCCGCGCGCGTCGATGGCGCGCGTCGCCAGGCCACGGTGTTGAACCATTCGGCCACTCATCTGCTGCATGCGGCGCTGCGCAAGCTGCTCGGCGAGCACGTCACGCAGAAGGGTTCGCTGGTGGCTCCGGATCGCCTGCGCTTCGATTTCTCGCATTTCCAACCCATTGCCGCGACCGAGCTCGCCCGCATCGAGGCCATGGTCAACGACGAGATCCGCCGCAACGCCGAGGCCGAAGTGCATCACATGGGCATGCAGGAAGCGATCGATTTCGGCGCCATGGCCTTGTTCGGCGAGAAGTACGGCGAGCGCGTGCGCGTACTGCGCATGGGCGATTTCTCCACCGAACTCTGCGGCGGCACGCACGTGCATCACACCGGCGATATCGGTGTGTTCAAGATCCTGTCCGAAGGTGGCGTGGCGGCGGGCGTGCGGCGCATCGAGGCGACGACCGGCGCCGGCGCTCTGGCTTACTTCAACGAACAGGAACGACGCCTCGAGCAGGCAGCGGAGCTGATCGGCGCGCGCAGCGACGACGTCGTGGAGAAACTGCGGCAATTGCTCGACCGGCAGAAAAAGCTCGAGCGCGAGATCGAGTCGTTCAAGGCCAAGGCTGCCGCGGGTGCGACCTCGGAACTGGCGGGCAATGCCGTCGATCTGGGGGGCGTGAAGCTGATCGCCGCCCGGCTGGAAGGTCTGGACGCCAAAGCCCTGCGCGACGCCGTCGATACCCTGAAGGGACGACTCGGCGACGCCGTGATCCTTCTGGCCTCTGCCGAGGGCGGCAAGGCCTCCCTGATCGCCGGCGTCCAGGGCGCGGCCCTGGGCAAGGTCAAAGCCGGAGAGTTGCTTTCCCATGTGGCCGCCCAGATCGGCGGCAAGGGCGGCGGCCGACCCGATATGGCCCAGGGCGGCGGACAGGACGGTCCGGCGCTGGTGGCGGCCCTGGCGGGGGTACGCGACTGGGTGGCGCAAAGGCTGGCCTGAGCCCGACCTGGCCGGCCGACCGGGCATTATGCGTTGCGCCCCGGCAGGGGGCACTCTAACATCAGCTGAACCGCGCCCAGGCGTGGTCAGGCGCCGCGGCTGTTCGGCCCGCGGACCGGTGCACGGATGTATCGGGAGTTAAGCCATGCTGATTCTTACGCGGAGGGTGGGCGAGACCCTCATGATCGGCGACTCGGTCACCGTTACGGTGCTGGGCGTCAAGGGCAATCAGGTGCGGATCGGCATCACGGCGCCGAAGGACGTCGCCGTGCATCGCGAAGAGATTTTCCAGCGCCTGCAGAAGGACGAAGCCGGTGCAGCGCCGCGAAGCGAAGGCGGCGATGCTTTGCCGAAAGAGGACTGAGCGAGTATCCTAGCGCGCCTTCCGTATCGCTCCGCACGTCTTTGCGGAGTCGAAGGGAACGATTTCTGGAGTGATGCCCGAGAGGCCGAAGGGGCTCCCCTGCTAAGGGAGTATAGGGTCAAAAGCTCTATCGAGGGTTCGAATCCCTCTCACTCCGCCAGAAAAGCAAGAACGCCCCTCGTGGGCGTTTTTCTTTTTCTTGTTGCGGCGATGCAAGCCGGAAAT
>CAYWHO010000391.1:0-1760 GCA_964458195.1 uncultured Arenimonas sp. | reverse complement strand
GGAACGCCCGCCACCGGACAGGTCGTGCACGCGGCCAAACGCGGCATGTCCGGCAAGGCAGGTGAGTTGATCCTTGCCGCCCGCTTCGTCGAATTGGCAGGCCAGCAGATCAAGCTCCGCGCGACCATCAGCGGCGCCGGCAAGAGCAATCAGGACAGGGCCGCCGCCGTGTCCATCGCCGTCAGCACCGCCGTTCCGGTGGCCAGCTTCATCGGCCTGATGATCCAGGGCAAGGACATGGTGTTACCGGCCGGCACACGCGTAATCACGCGCACGGCAGCCGCCGTGGAAATGAATGCCGCGCCCGCCGCAGCGGAAGCAGCCGCGTCGCCTGCGCCGGCCGAAGCGCCATCCACGCCCGAATCGAATCAACCCGCTGCATCGCTCCAACCTACCGATAAGGATCAACCCGCACCATGAAGTCCGTCGCACTCTCCACCTGCCTGGCCGCCTGCTTCGCCACTGTCCCCGCGTTCGCCCAGGATGCCGCCACCACCGAACAGCCTGCTCCCGCGACCGAAGCCACGCCCGCCGAACAGGCCGCGCCGACCACCGAGACCACGCCGGCCGAACAGGCGGCACCGGCCGCTGAAGCCGCGCCCGAAGCGACACCCGCGACTGCGGCGGCCGCTCCGACCGAGGCGATGCCTTCGACGCTCAGCCCGAAAGTTACCGAGGCCATCGGTACGCCCGGCGCGGGCAAGGCCATGGTGGTCTTCTTCCGCCCGAGCAAGTTCGTCGGCGGCGCGATCGGCTTCAAGGTCCGCGAGAAGGATGTGGAGCTCGGCAAGCTGCGCAACGGCAATTACTTCGCCATCGAGGTCGAGCCCGGTCAGCACACGTACGTGGTTCACTCCGAAGCCAAGGACGTGACGACGATCGAAGCCGAGGCGGGAGAAACCTATTTCCTGTCCGGCTCCATCAGCATGGGCGTGCTGGCTGGCCGCCCGAATCTGAGCCCGTCGGATGCCGCGGCGTTCGAAGCGAGCCTGCCCAAGCTCAAGAAGTCGAAGCCGCTGGACTGAGCGCCGGGATCCCGGCCCCACAGCAGTCGATACGAAGCCCGGCCCCGGCCGGGCTTCGTCGTTTCGGGGCCCCGGCGCAGGCTGGCGCACCCCCCGCCCCTTTGCCATACTCGGGCGCCAGCGGCCTCCGGGCCGCCTTATTTTGTCTTTTCTGGGGAGTCAGGGATGTTTTTCGAGCAATACGGTTTACAGCTGGCATTGGCCTGCGCGGCCATTGCCATCATCTATGGCCTGCTGACGGCGCGCTGGATCGTCGCGCAGCCCAACGGCAACGAACGCATGCAGCAGATCGCCGCGGCCGTGCAGGAAGGCGCCGGCGCCTACCTGCGCCGCCAGTACACCAGTATCGCGGTGGTCGGCGTGGTGCTGTTCTTCGTCATCGGCCTGGTGTTGAAGAGCTGGCCCACGGCGATCGGTTTCGCCATTGGCGCGGTGCTGTCCGGCCTCGCCGGCTTCATCGGCATGTTCGTTTCGGTGCGCGCCAACGTGCGTACTGCGCAGGCGGCGACGCAAGGCCTGAACGCCGCGCTGAACGTCAGCTTCAAGGGCGGTGCGATCACCGGCCTGCTCGTCGTCGGCCTCGGTCTGCTCGGCGTCGCCGGCTACTTCATGTTCGTGCTCGACGGCGGTGCCAGCGAAGAAGCGTTGAAGACGGCCCTGAATCCGATGATCGGCCTGGCCTTCGGCGGCTCGCTGATCTCGATCTTCGCGCGCCTCGGCGGCGGCATCTTCACC
>CAYWHO010000390.1:0-1763 GCA_964458195.1 uncultured Arenimonas sp. | reverse complement strand
CATTGCTGCGCGATGATCGGATTGATGCGTCTTGGCAGGTACGGAACGAACAGCTCCAGGTAGGGGCCGCGCACCACGCGATCGGGAATGAACGGCGGGGGCGCACGACCTCCCACGCCTTCGCCACGCTGGTTGGCGTAGAACGCGGGCTGCGCACCGTCGATGGTCGATTCGTCGGATTCCGGCAGGCCATCGTAACGGCCGTAGTCGATGACGTTGCTGCTGTACAACAGCTGTCCGATCACGAAGGCGAAGATCGGCATCATGATCAGCATGATCGTCCAACCGGCGCGCCGCTGTCCCTCGTGACTGGAGAACAACGCCAGCAGCGGGTTGTTGTTGCCGCCGAAACGCAGGAAACCGTAGAACGACAGGACGCGCCGCAGGAAGCGGCCGGAAGCGCTGCCTGGCGCGAATCGCGCGCCCCATCGGCGGTCGACGATGGTCGCGAGGGCCCAGGGCAACAATACCGCCGGCACGAGATAGCTGAAGACGACCATCGCATCGACGCGGTGCCCGGAAAACACGCCGACCACCAGGGCGATGAGGATGATCGTCAGCACCAGGGTGGCCGGCAGCAGCATCAGCATCGCCAGGCCGAAGCCGATGCCGAATACGCGCGTCGCGCGATTGTCTGCCGTTTCGATCGTGGCCGGCATTTCGCTCGCCGGCGTTTCCGCCAGTTCGCGCGCGATCGGACCCATGCGCAGCTTGCCCCAGCGGATTCCGCCGGGGTAAACCGAGTTCATGCCGATCAACGCGACCCAGTAGCCGCGCAGGCACAGGTGGAGGATGAAGGTGGCGATCAAGGTGACCAGGGAGAACTTCGCGTAGATCCACAGCGGCGACAGCAGCTTGTTCACGTCTTCGGTGCTGCGCGCGAACAACTGGTAGAACGCGCCGTCGAGCAGCGAAGGCAACTGCAGGAGGCCGATGATCGTTGCGCCGGAGATCAGCAGCTCCATCTCCCAGGTCGGCGTGGTGCGCCCGGGCAGGCGATGCGGTTGTTCGGCGTCGTCGGGAACGGACATGGGATTCGATCGGTCGGGGCGGCGGGCACAGGCTCGCAGAGCGAAGCGGGAATGGCAACGCCACCAGCGCCTCCCGATGGCAGAGGCAGTGTTAGCATCGCCGCATGTCTCGTGCAGCGACCATCGCGCTGGCGGTGCTCGGCGCCGTCTGGGCCTTGCCCATGACGCTCGCCGGCCTGCTTGCCGGCCTGGCGGCTTGGGCTTTCGGCGCCAGGCCGAAGGTTTCCGACCATGCGCTGGTGTTCCAGCGATTCCCCTGGGGCCCCGGTGGCGCCTTGACGCTGGGCAACGTGATCCTGCACACCGGCGAATCGCTGGACGAGGACACGCTGACCTACGATTGCGCCCATCACGGCGGCCAGGAATGCGTGCGCATCGGCGACCACGAGCGGGCGCATGTCTACCAGTACCTCGTGCTCGGCCCGTTGTTCCTGCCCCTGTATTTCGCCTGCGGCGGCATTTCGCACCGCAACCGCTTCGAGCAGGCGGCGGATCGCTACGCGAAGACGGGGCGCGGCTGGTGGCCGTGGCCGGGTGCGGAAAAACAAAAGCCCGCGTGAGCGGGCTTCCTCGAACAATGCATCCGGCCTTCGGTACCGACTGTTTCGCGACTCGCACCATCGCGTTTCAGTAAAGCAAAAGCCCGCAGGAGCGGGCTTCGGGATTTCGTCGATTGTTGCATCCGGCCTTCGGTACCGACTGTTTCGCGACTCGCACCATCGCGTTTCAGTA
>CAYWHO010000389.1:0-1776 GCA_964458195.1 uncultured Arenimonas sp. | reverse complement strand
GCCACCGGCGGTTACGGTCGCGGCGAGTTGTACCCGCAGTCCGACATCGACCTGCTCGTGCTCGCCGACCCCGAGGCGCAGAAGCGCCACGAGGGCGCGCTGGCCGCATTCTTCGCCCTGCTCTGGGATGCAGGCCTGGCGACCAGCCATGCCGTTCGTTCGATCGCGCAATGCGTCGCCGCCGCCCGCGAGGACATCGCCACGCTGACGTCGATGATGGAACTGCGCGTGTTGGCCGGCGCCGATGCGTCGCGCTGCGCCCTGCAGCAGGCGCTGAATGCCGAGGGGCTCTGGGAGCCGGCGCAATATTTCGAGGCCAAGCGCGACGAGCAGCGCGCTCGCCATGCGCGCCACAACGACACCGCCGACAATCTCGAACCCAATCTCAAGGAAGGTCCGGGCGGATTGCGCGACCTGCACACCGTCACCTGGATGGGCATGCGCTTGTACGGCGTGCCCGGGCTGCGGGCGCTGGTGCCGCTGGGACTGCTGGGCGAGGACGAATGCGCCACGCTCGAGCGCGAATGGAAAACGCTGGCGCGCCTGCGTTTCGGCCTGCATCTGGTGGCGCCGCGGCGCGAGGAACGGCTGCTGTTCGACCACCAGAAGAATCTCGCGGCCCTGATGGGGCTGCGCGACGAGGAGGACAATCTCGCCGTCGAACAGATGATGCAGGGCTTCTTCCGCTCGGCCGCGACGATCTGGCGCATCAACGACCGCTTGCTGCAGCGTTTCGAGGAGCAGTTGTCGGGGGCGGCGACGCCGGAGCCGGTCGAGGTCGGTTTCGAGTTGCGTCATGGCTACCTGGCGATGACCGAGCCCGACCGTCTCGCCGGCGGCATGGGCGAGATGCTGTGGCTGTTCGGCCTGTGGGCGCGCACCGAAAACGTGCGCGGCCTGCACTCGGAAACCGCGCGCGCGCTGGCCGAATCGCTGCCGTCCATCAAGCCCTATCCGGAGCAATCGCCAGAAGTGCGCGCGCAGTTTCTGGCCGCCCTGGCCGAACCGCAGGCGGTGACCATGCTCACGCGCATGGCGCGCCTGGGCGTGCTGGCGCGCTACCTGCCGGAATTCGGCAAGGTGTCGGGCCGCATGCAGTACGACCTTTTCCATGTCTATACGGTCGACCAGCACACGCTGACCGTGCTGCGCATCATGGAAGGATTCCTCAAGGGGCCGGTGCCCGGGTTCGCGCTGACGCAGGAAGCGGTGGCGCGATTGCGCAAGCCGTTCCTGCTGCTGCTCGCCGGCCTGTTCCATGACATCGCCAAAGGCCGGGGTGGCGACCATTCGCAACTCGGCGCCGAGGACGTGCGCGTGTTCTCCGAAGCGCACGGCCTGCCCAGCGCCGATACCGAACTGCTGGTCTGGCTGGTGCGCGAACACCTGCTGATGTCGGTGACGGCGCAGCGCCAGGACATTTCCGATCCCGAGGTCGTCACGCGTTTCGCCACGCGCATGGCCGACCGCGAGCACCTCGACTATCTGTATCTGCTGACCTGCGCCGATATCGCCGGCACCAGCCCGAAACTCTGGAATGCCTGGAAGGACCGGTTGTTGGCGGATCTGTACACGGCCGCGCGCTACGCCCTGCGCCGTGGCCTGGAGCATCCGCTGAACGCCGACGACATCGTGGCCGACACGCGCAACATGGCGCTGGCGACGTTGATCAACGAGGGTTTCGACGAAAACGCCGTACAGGCCTTGTGGGAAACCTTCCCGGACGAAGCCTTCCTGCGTTATCGCCCCGAGCAGATCGTCTGGCAGACGCAGGGC
>CAYWHO010000388.1:0-1780 GCA_964458195.1 uncultured Arenimonas sp. | reverse complement strand
ACGATACATCGCCACACTATTGCATTTCGCATTCGCGGCCGCGTCGCCATGCCGTCGGGATTCGCGAATGAAAGCCGAAATACCGCTGTCTTCCGCCATCTCCTGCGTTGGCACGGATCTTGGGATACCTCCACTGGCAGGCGACGGAAGGCCTGTTCCCTCTCAACGGAGAACGACCATGCTGCACTACGCTGTTGTATTCCTCGTGATCGCGCTGATCGCGGCCGTGCTCGGCTTCGGCGGTCTTGCCGGCGCTGCCGTCGGCATCGCCAAGATCCTGTTCTACGTCTTCCTCGTGCTGTTCGTGCTCTCGCTGATCTTCGGCCGGCGCAAGGTCTGATCGAACGAAGGACTGATGGGGCGCAGGGACCCGCCGACGCGGAGGCCAGGGATCCGGTTTCCGAATCGCGTGCCGGTAGGGACGCTGGGCGCGCCATCCGGTCCATGCCAGGGACGGCATGGGCCGGACTACTGTTTGGTCCAGCGCACGCCGGCGCGTGTCGCTCGCTTCAAGCCAGCGGCAGTTCCAGCGTGAAGATCGAACCCCCGCCTTCACGCTCGTCGTGCCAGAGGTCGCCGCCCATCGTGCGTGCGCGTTGTTTCGCCAATGCGAGGCCGAGGCCGGTCGAAGATTCGCCCTGGGTGGGCTGCGCCGACAGGCGCACGTAGCGCTGGAACAGCCGGGTCTGGTCGGATTTCGAAACGCCCGGCCCACGATCCATCACCGACAGGCGCCCGCAGCGGCCGTAAACGATCGCCTGCAGCGTGACTTCGCTCTGCGGCGGCGAATACTTGATCGCATTCGACAGCAAGTTCTGCAACACGTGGATCGCGCCGGCCTCCTGCGCCATCACCACGACCGGCTCGTTCGCACGGATGTCGATCGCGATGGATTTCGCGCGCGCCTGCGGTTCGAGCAGGGCAGCGACATCTTCCAGCAGCCGGCGCGATTGCAGACTGGCCAGCGCCACGCCCTGCGCTTCCTGGTTCTGGTGCTCGAGCACCGCCTGCAAGAACAGCATGCCCGAATCGCCCGATTGCCGGATCGATTCGACCAGGCGCAAGCGCGTCTCCGGCAGCAGGTCCGGATCGCGCAGCATGTCGGCGGCGAACAGCACGTTGGCGAAATAGTTGCGCAGGTCATGCGCGATGGTGTCGGCCATCTGCTGGCGGTCGCTGGCGATGCGCCTGAGCGCGTCGCGCGACTGCTTGAGTTCGATGTGCGTACGCACGCGCCCGAGCAGTTCCTCGGCGACGAAGGGCTTGACGATGTAGTCGACGGCGCCGGCCGCGAAGGCGCGGGTCAGGCTGTCGCGTTCGTCGTCGGCAGTCAGGAAAATCACCGGCACTTCGCGCGTGGCCGGCAGCGCCTGCAGGGCCTGCAGCACCTCGAAACCACCAAGGCCCGGCATGCGCATGTCCAGCAGGACCAAGTCGGGCGCGCGATCCGTGGCCAGGGCCAAACCGTCTTCGCCGTTGAGCGCCGGCACGACGTCGAAGCCGGCGCGCGCCAGCAGCTGCCCGACGACTCGCACGTTCGCCGGCTGGTCGTCGATCAGCAGCACGACCGGCACCTGGCGTGCGTTCCCGGATTCAGTCATCGCACGATGCCTCCGGCCACTCGGCCAGGATGTCCAGCAATTGCTTCACCGCCGCCACGTCGAAGCGCTCGACCGCAGCCTGCAGACGCTCGGCGCAACGCCCGAGATCGCGGTTGGGCCAACGTTCGGCCAGTAACCGCAGGCGTTCCGCCGCCGCGTCGATCTCGCGCATGCGCATC
>CAYWHO010000387.1:0-1780 GCA_964458195.1 uncultured Arenimonas sp. | reverse complement strand
CGCACAGGATGCATTCGTACAGGCCGTCGAGCTTCTTGCGGTCCTCCGGCGACTGCAGGCGCTCGCCGCTCGCCGGCGCCGTGCTCTGCGTGCGGATCCACGGCTTGATCGAGGCGTACTGCGCGTAGAAGTGCGTCAGATCCGGCACCAGGTCCTTGATTACCGGCATGTGCGGCAAGGGATAGATCGGCACGTCCTTCTTGCCGCATTCGTCGATGCCCTTGGTGCAGGCCAGGGTATTCGTGCCGTCGATGTTCATCGCGCAGGAACCGCAGATGCCCTCGCGGCAAGAGCGGCGGAAGGTCAAGGTCGGATCGATTTCGTTCTTGATCTTGATCAGCGCGTCGAGAACCATCGGACCGCAGGCATCGAGGTCCACCTCGTAGGTGTCCACGCGCGGATTGGCGCCGTCGTCGGGATTCCAGCGATAGATCTTGAAGTTGCGCAGGTTTTTCCCGCCGGACTTGGCCGGGAAATGCCGGCCCTTGCCGATCTTGGAATTCTTCGGGAGCGTGAACTCGGCCATGCGGACCTCAGTCGATCAATCGTGCTGGCTCAGCTGGCGCATCCAGGCGCCGCTGAGAACGAAACGGGGAAACGTGATGAACTGTTCGACGAAGACGCGGGCGAGGAAATCGCCCGGGCCGTCGAAAGGAACCGGGGCTTCGCGCTCGCGCTTGTGCCCGATGCCCTGCGCGGCGAAGGCCACGACCATCAGCAGGAAGGACAGCCCGGCTGCGAACCAGAAGCCCTGGATCAGACAGGACAGGCAAGCCAATGCCGCGCCGACGAAAGCGGGCACCGCGACGAAATGCAGCAGCAGATTGCCGCGGTCGCGGTGATTGGAGCCGTAGTGGCTCCACTGCCAGGCGATGATGCCGCCGTCGCGCGCCATGGGGCCGGCCTCAGTACTTGCGTTCTTTCGGGGGGATGACGCTGACGTCGGACGAGAGCACGTTCATGTGCACCGGCCGGTAGTCGAGCGTGGTCTTGCCGCTTTCGTCCACCCAGCACAGCGTATGCTTCATCCATTCGGCGTCGTTGCGCGTGGTGAAGTCCTCGCGGGCATGGGCGCCGCGCGATTCCTTGCGGTTTTCCGCCGAGACCATGGTCGCCACCGCCTGACCGAGCAGGTTCTGCAATTCGAGGGTTTCGATCAGGTCGGAGTTCCAGACCAGCGAGCGGTCGCTCACCTTCACGTCGGCGAAACTGGCATGCGCCTCGCGGATCTTCGCCACGCCCTGCTGCAGGGTCTCGCCGGTGCGGAACACCGCCGCGTCGTTCTGCATGATGCGCTGCATGTTGTCGCGGATCACCGCCGTCGGCGTGTCGCCGTTGGCGTGGCGCAACTTGTCGAAATTCGCCAGCGACTTGTCGCAGGCCGAGGCCGGCAGCGACTTGTGCGGCTGGCCCGGCTTGATGGTTTCGGCGCAGCGATTGGCTACCGCGCGCCCGAACACCACCAGGTCGAGCAGCGAGTTCGACCCGAGGCGATTGGCGCCGTGCACCGACACGCAGGCCGCTTCGCCGATGGCCATCAGGCCCGGCACCACCACGTCCGGATCGCCGTTCTTCTTGGTCAGGACCTCGCCGTGATAGTTCGTCTGGATGCCGCCCATGTTGTAATGGACGGTCGGCAGAACCGGGATCGGCTCCTTCGTCACGTCGACGCCCGCGAAAATCTTCGCGCTCTCCGAAATGCCGGGCAGACGCTCGTGCAGGATGCTCGGATCGAGATGGTCGAGGTGCAGGAAGATGTGATCGGCGCTCTTGCCGACGC
>CAYWHO010000386.1:0-1780 GCA_964458195.1 uncultured Arenimonas sp. | reverse complement strand
CGCCTCGATCGATTCCTTGGTGACCGTGACGCCGTCTTCGCAGCGCAGCAGGTTCTCGAGCAGGATCTTCATCGAGAAGGGCAGGCGGGCGAGGTCGTAGCGCTGGCCGAGCTTGGCGAGGCTGTAGATGGTGTGGGACTTGCCGTTGACGACCAGTTGGTCGCGGGTGGCGAAGGAGTCGGACATGAAGGGCTCCGTTGGGTGGCTGCGGCTTAGGCCTGGATTTCCGGGAGAAGGCTCGACCGGAATCCCGATATTATGCCGTAAACAGCGCCCATCTGCAGGCTTCAGCGGGTTTGCGGACGAAGTCCGCCGCGATGGGGATCACGCTTCCATACGGTCGCGGACCCGCCCGTGACTGGTCTCAGGCGAGCAGTTCGCGCGCCGTTTCGGCCATGGCCCGGCGCGACCACAGGAAGTCCCAGTAACTGCCCCCGACCTGGCGCCAGAGCACCGCCGCGCGCAGCGCCGCCAGCAGGGCCGCCCGCACTTCGCCCACCACCGTCGCCTGCGACAGATAGACCGGATTGCCCTGCACGAGCACGCGTGCGCCGAGCGGGCTGATGCAATCGGCGTAAAGCTCGCCCAGTTTCGCCAACACGGTCGGATGCGTCGGGCCGAGCTGCTGCCATTCCGGCTGGATGGCGGCGAGGCGGTCGCTGACGGCCGCGACGGCCTGCGGGTTGCCCATGAAGCGGCGCTCGAGTTGCAGCAGGTTCATGCCGATGCGGGTTTGCGCGGTGTCGCGGTCGCTGCCGTCGAGCTGCGCGATCAGGCGACGTAGCCCGCTATCGATCCCGGCGACGCCGCCGTAAACGGCTTCGGCCGATTCCGCGTCGAAGCGGAACAGGCTGTCGATGCAGGCGGCCAGCGGGCGCGTTTCGGATTGCCCGTTGTTGGCCATCTGCTGCACCAGCCGGATGGCCTGCAGCAAACCGGCGAGGGCGATCACGCGATCCTTCATGCGGCCATCATCCGTTGTTCGGATTCGAAGCGGGCGTCGGTGCGCAGGATGACAGCGCCGCCGAGGCATTCGTCGTCGCGATAGAAAACCACCGACTGTCCTGGCGTCACCGCCCGTTGCGGCGAAAGGAAGCGCACGCTCACGCCACCGTCGTCGTTGACGGATACTTCGCAGGCTTCGTCGGATTGCCGATAACGCGTCTTGGCGGTGCATTCGAAGCGCGCCGCCGGCGGCGAGCCTGCGACCCAGTGCGCCGGTTCGCTGTCGAGCGTTCGCGACATCAGCCAGGCGCTGTCGCCGCCCTGGTCGACGATCAGGAGATTGCGGGCCACGTCCTTGCCGACGACGAACCACGGCGCCGCCGCCCGGCCTTTCACGCCGCCGATATGCAAGCCTTCGCGCTGGCCGAGCGTGTAGTAGAAGACGCCTTCGTGCTCGCCGAGCGGTGCGCCGTCCACGCTGCGGATCTCGCCGCGGCGGGCCGGGATGTACTGCGACAGGAACTGGCGGAAATCGCGCTCGCCGATGAAGCAGATGCCGGTGGAATCCTTCTTTTGCGCGGTCGGCAGCCCGGCCTCGGCCGCCAGCCGGCGTACTTCGCGCTTGGGCAGGTGGCCGATCGGGAACAAGGTCGCGGCCAGTTGTTCCTGGCCGAGCTGATGCAGGAAATAGCTCTGGTCCTTGTCGCCATCGGCGCCGCGCAGCAGGCGCCAGCGGCCATCGCGCTTCGCGACCTGGGCATAGTGGCCGGTGGCGATGCATTCGGCGCCGAGGGCACGCGCCTCGTCCAGGAAGGTCTTGAACTTGATCTCGCGA
>CAYWHO010000385.1:0-1800 GCA_964458195.1 uncultured Arenimonas sp. | reverse complement strand
GGCCCATCGGCAAGGTGATCGCGGCAGCCAGGATGACCGCCTGCCATCCCCAGAAGACGAAGGCGGCCAGCCGGTCCGACAGCAAGCGCACATGGCAGGTGCGCTGCACCACGTGCAGGGACGTGGCGAACAGCGCGCAGCCGCCGAAGGCGAAGATGACGGCATTGGTGTGCAGGGGCCGCAGGCGGCCGTAGCTCAGCCAGGGAATTCCTTCGCCCAGCGTCGGCCAGTAAAGCTGCGCGGCGATCAGCACGCCCACGGCCATGCCGACGATGCCCCAGACGATGGTGGCGACCGTGAACTGGAGCACGACCTTGTCGTTGTAATAGGCCGTCGGCCTGGCGGCGGTCCTGTCGATGGGCGGGGCGGCGCCCGATGCCAAGGGAGTGGCGATGCTCATGAAAAGGCCTCGAAAGGGGATGGGTGCATTGTCCCCAAGGGCCGGAAAACGGGACTTGATCTGAATCAAGTCCCTCCCGTCGTCGCCGGGGCGCAATGCCCAGCACCCTGCGCGGCGGGCGGTCTGTCGAGCGGGACAGCGCTACCCGATACTAGCGCGAACTCAGGGGGAGAGCGCACGCCTTACGGCGGCGAGGAACTCCGGGTCGGGACGGCTGCCGACCTTGTCGGTACGCGCCAACACGCGACCGTCGGCATCGAGCAGCACGAGCTCGCTGGTGTGGTTGAACTCGCCGTCGGCCAGTTGGCGGTAGCGGATGCCGAGCACGCCCGCTACGGCGCGGACGGATTGCTGCGGCGGCGAAGCCAGGGTCCAACGCGCCGGGTCCAGTTCGCGGCGGTCGGCGACCGATTTCAGCGCGGCGGGATCGTCCCGCGCCGGATCCATGCTGATCAGCAGGATGCCGAGGCGTTGCTGTTGCGTCGGCGTCAGTTGCGCTTCGATGCCCTTGCCGGAATCGACGATGAGCGGGCAGATGTAGCGGCAGGAGGTGTAGAACATCGACACCAGTTGCGGCTTGCCGCGCCGCGAACGCCAGTCGAACGTGCGGGCGTTCTGGTCGGTCAGCGAAAGCGGCAACTGGTACACGGAATCTCCCGGCAGGGGCTGCGCCGGCTTGGCGCTGACGCGGTGAGCCGCGTGCGCAGCGACCGCATCGCCCGCACTCGCCAGACCGAGGCCGCCGAGCAACAGTGCGACAAGCAATGTCTTCATTTCGCGCTCCTTGCGCATCGGAAGCCGAGATTGGCGGTGGCGCCGGCGCTCTCCATCGAGGAAAGCATGGCCACGCGCATCAGAACGGCATAGTTTTCGCGGTCGTCCATCGACAGCCCGCCGGCGCCGCAGAACTTCGCCGTGTCGGGATCGCCCTGGGAACGGTTGTCGCCGGAAACCAGCAGCGAACGGTAGTCGTCGGTCCATTCCCAGACCAGTCCGTGCAGGTCCTGCACGCCCCAGGCATTGGGCGACTGGCGCCCGACGGGCGGAAGCGGCGTATTCGACGGGCGCGAGTACCAGGCGAGGATGCTTTCGCGCCATGCAGGATCGCGCCGCGCGTCGCGGCGCGATTCGTCCGCCGCGGCCGCGTACTCCCATTCCGTCCAGGTCGGCAGGCGCGCACCGAGCGATTCGCAATACGCGTTCGCCGCGAACCAGCTGACCCAGGTGACCGGCTGTTCGGCCTGCGCGTCGGAAGCCAATGCCGTGGGCGAAGCCCAGTGCGACAGGTACCGCGGCTCGGCCAATACGCTGGCGACGCGATCGCGCCGCCATTCCGGGTGCGTCCTGACGAAAGCCAGGAACTGCGCGTTCGTCACCGGCGTACGCATCATCGCGAAGGG
>CAYWHO010000384.1:0-1819 GCA_964458195.1 uncultured Arenimonas sp. | reverse complement strand
ACTCGCTCGCCCCAGCTTGCTTGCCCGACATGCTCGCCAGGAAGGTGGAGCGGCGGTCGAGGGCGTTCGCCCAACAAAGCGTGTATCGGGAAGCGACTCGGGCGAATGCCGACGGCCGCCGCCTGCGCGAATGCACGGCTTCATGGCGTCTGGAACCAGCGCGACGTGCTGAGAAGCGTTAGCAGGCCCTAACCGCCGCAGTTCGCGCAGACGCCGTGCACTTCGAGAATCTGCGCCCGCGGCGCGAACCCCACTTTGCGCGCCGCCGTATCGAGCAGCTCGGTGATGCGATCGTCCTCGAGCTCGATCGCGCTCTGGCAACGGTCGCAGATCAGGAACGGCACCGAATGCTGCACTTGCGGGTGATGGCAGCTGACGAAGGCATTGATCGACGCGAGCCGGTGGATGAAGCCCTGCTCGAGCAGGAAATCCAGCGCGCGATAAACGGTCGGCGGCGCCGTGCTGCCGTTCTCCGACTTCATCCGGTCCAGCAAGTCGTAAGCCTTGATCGGCTTGCCGGCCGCAGCCACCAGGCCAAGCACCTGCGCGCGCAGCGGCGTCAGGCGCAGGCCGCGCGTCTCGCAAGACTCTTCGACCGCGCGAACGAAACCCTTGGCATCGTGCACGTGATGCGAAGGGTCGGTGCATTCATGCTTGTGCGCAGGCTTGGCCATGCTCGTAGGGTGGGCCTTGGCCCGGCTTCTTTCAAGCAGCGCTGAACGATTCAACGCGGGGTGGGCCATGGCCCACCCCGCTCACGCGACGGGGATTCGCGCGATCGCCGCATCGATGCGCGCGACGGCCTCGCCCTGCCCGGCCAGATAGACGGTATGCGAGATGTCCGGACTCACCTGGGTGCCGGTGATCGCCACCCGCAGCGGCTGGGCGATCTTGCCCATGCCCAGGCCCAGGGCTTCCGCGACGGCATGCAATGCGGCCGACACCGATTCCGGCGACCAAACGTCCAGCGCGGCCAAACCTTCGCGCGCCGCCTGCAGCGGCGCCCGCGCCGCTTCGGTCAGGTGCTTGGCGACGGCGGCCTCGTCGTATTCGGTCAAGGGGCGATACCAGACGCCGGCGCGTTCGGCCATGTCCTTGAGCGTCTGTACGCGATCGCGCAGCGCGATCACCACGTCCTGCGCCTTCGGGCCGCGCGCGAGCTCGTAACCCGCTTCGCGCAGATGCCATTCGAGATGCTTCGCCACGTCCGCCGGTTCGTCGCCTTTCAGGTATTGCTGGTTCATCCATCCGAGCTTGGCGGCATCCAGGCGCGAGGCCTTCGCATTGACGTCCTTCAGGTCGAACAGGGACTGCATCTCGGCGATCGAGAAGATTTCCTGGTCGCCATGCGACCAGCCCAGGCGCACGAGGTAGTTCAGCAGCGCATGCGGCAGGTAACCGGCGTCGCGGTACTGCATGACGTCGGCGGCACCGGTGCGCTTGGACAACTTGGCGCCCTGCTCGTCCAGGATCATCGGCAGGTGGGCGAAATTCGGCACCGGCTTGCCCAGCGCCCGATAGATGTTGATCTGCCGCGGCGTGTTGTTGACATGGTCGTCGCCGCGCACGACGTCGGTGATGTCCATGTCCAGGTCGTCCACGACGACGGCGAAGTTGTAGGTCGGATAACCGTCGGAGCGGAAAATCACCAGGTCGTCGAGCTCGCTGTTGCTGAACTCGATGCGGCCCTTGACCTTGTCGTCCCAGGCCACCACGCCCTCCTTCGGGTTCCTGAAGCGCAGCACCGGCGCCACGCCCTCAGGGATAGCAGGCAGCACCTTGCCCGGCTCGGGGCGCCAGGTGCCGTCATAGCGCGGCT
>CAYWHO010000383.1:0-1821 GCA_964458195.1 uncultured Arenimonas sp. | reverse complement strand
AGGAAACGCGAGGTGTGCACCTTGCGGATGAACTGCTTGAGCATTTCCTCGGTGTGGGTGAAGTCGGCGATGACGCCGTCCTTCATCGGCCGGTGCGTGGTGATGTTGCCGGGTGTGCGGCCGAGCATGCGCTTGGCTTCGGCGCCCACCGCCGCGACTTCCCGGATGCCGTTGTTGTGGCGAACGGCCACGACGGAAGGCTCGTTGAGCACGATGCCCTGGCCGCGGACGTAGATGAGGGTATTGGCAGTACCGAGGTCGATCGACAGGTCGTTCGAGAACAGGCCGCGGAGCTTCTTGAACATCAGGGAAGCCTTGAAAATAGGGGGTTCCGGGAGGTTGACTAGGGTATCAACGCCCCCTCCCATCGGCAAGGAATATCGCCGATTTCCAGTGCCGGTGCGCACTGTCCCCGGCCCGCTTTGCGCTACCATTCACGTTTCGTGCAGCAACCGCCGCCGTCCCTCCCGAGGAACCACGATGCCCTCCGCCCTGATCTGCGGCTCCCTGGCCTACGACACCATCATGGTGTTTCCCGACCAGTTCAAGAACCACATCCTTCCGGACAAGGTGCACATCCTCAACGTCTCCTTCCTGGTGCCCCGCATGCGGCGGGAATTCGGCGGCTGCGCCGGCAACATCGCCTACAACCTCAAGCTGCTCGGCGGCAACCCGATGCCGATGGCGACCGTGGGCCAGGACTTCGGCCCCTACCGCGAACATTTCCAGACGATCGGCATTCCGCTCGACCACGTGAAAGAGATCGTCGATCTGTATACCGCCCAGGCCTTCATCACGACCGACCTCGACGACAACCAGATCACCGCCTTCCATCCGGGCGCGATGATGCGTTCGTACGAGAACCACGTGAAAGACGTGAAGGACGTCGCCTTCGGCATCGTCGGTCCGGACGGCTACGAAGCCATGCTGCAGAACTCGGAAGAGTTCGCCGGCGCCAACATCCCCTTCATTTTCGACCCCGGCCAGGCCATGCCGCTGTACAACGGCAAGGAACTCACGCAGATGATCGAGCAGGCCACGTATGTCACCGTCAACGACTACGAGTCGAGCCTGTTGCAGGAACGCACCGGCCTCAGCGAAAAGCAGATCGCCGATCGCGTGCAGGCCTACCTCATCACCCGCGGCCCGAAAGGTTCGGAAGTGCATACGCGCAACGGCATGCTGCAGATCCCGGCGGCGACGGCCATGCGCGTCGTCGATCCGACCGGATGCGGCGACGCCTATCGCGCCGGCCTGATCTTCGGCTGGATGAACGGCATGGACATGGCCACCACCGGCCGCATCGCCTCGTTGATGGGCGCGCTGAAGATCGAGCACCTCGGCCCACAGAACCAGCGCTTCACCTACGACGAATTCGCCGAGCAGTTCCGCCAGCAGTTCGGCTACGCGCTCCGGTAAACACGCTGCCTTCGACGCGGGGCCTGCGCAAGGATCAGCGCCCCTGGCAGCTCGTGTACCAAACAAGGCCCCGCCTCTTTCGAGGCGGGGTTTGTCTTCATAAAGCCCCTGGCGCTGACCAATGTCTGCGGGGCGGCTTGTCGTTTGGCGAAGCCGGTTTGGCGGCCCGGATTGGACGCTAGATCGTGCGGAGGCGAACTGCAACGACTCCGTTATGCGATCTCGCCGCCTGTTGCAGCAAGCCCGCGCGGGCGGGCCGTCGCCAAGCGAGCATAAAAACAAAACCCTGCCTCTTTCGAGGCAGGGTTTGTCTTTATGAAGCCCCTGGCGATGACCTGTTGCGTAATGCGCCTGCGGCGCAAACGCAACGGTTACAAGGGCCGGACGTACATAAAGCAAAAC
>CAYWHO010000382.1:0-1823 GCA_964458195.1 uncultured Arenimonas sp. | reverse complement strand
CGGCGGCGGCGGCGGCGGCGGCGGCGGCGGCTCGATGAAGGTGACGTCGATCACCTGATCTTTCTCGTCCACGACAGCATCCGGCGGTTTCACCGGCGCAACGAGGAACATGAAGGCTCCGGCGTGCAGGGCCAACGCGAACGACTGGCCGGCGACGCGGCGCCAGCTGAAGCCTGTTTCGGTGTCGTTATCAATACTCGACATGGGGGTCTCGGTTCTGCGGAGGCCGTGGATTCGGTCCCTTGTCCGGCACAAGGCCGGCCAAGGGGGTCGCGATTATAACCACGGCCAGTTGTATTCGTTCCAGCCTCCGCGCAGCATGTTCCCTGCACGTTACAGCCGCATAACGGACCGCTTCGCCCCAAGGGGTTGGCGGTCCGTGAACTGCATCACATTCTGGCAGCGTTCTTCAACCAGCTTTCGGCGCTCGCCCGGGTCGCCTCGAAACCGGTCGCTTTCTGGTACGCCGCGACGGCCGCCGGCTTGTTGCCGAGTTCCAGCTCGCAGTTGCCGAGCAGAATCCAGGCCTGGCCTTCGCTCTTGAACGGGGTTTTCTTCAGCGATTCCTGCACGGCCGCACGGGCCTCGGTGAGCTTCGCGGCCTCGGCCGCCTTGTCGCCTTCGAAATTGCCGGCCACCTCGTACAAGGTGTAGGCCTGCAGGAACTTCACTTCGCCGTCGGTGGCGAACTGCGCCGCCTCACCGAACACCCTGGCCGCATCGACCGGCTTTTCGGCCAGGCGATAGGAATCGCCGAGTGCACGCAGATGGTCGAGGTTGCGCGGCAGCACGCCCTTGGCCAGGCCGTCTTCGATGACCTTGATCGCCTCCAGCGGGCGCTCGCCGAAGTTGTAAAGCTGGTAGAGCTGCTTGATCTCGGATTCGCTGGTCATCATGCCCGACTGGTAGGCCGCCGAGAGCAGCGCGACCGCCTTGTCCGGCTGTTCGGCCTGGATGTACACGTTGCCGAGGAGGCGGGTGATCGCCTTGCTGCCCGGCAACGCCTTGAGTGCCGTCTCGCCCTCGACCACGGCTTCGGCGAACTTGTCCTGTTCGTAGTAGCAGGCCATCAGCAGCTGGTACCAGCCCTCGTTCGGCTTCCCGGACAGCGCGATCGCCTTGCGGACCGCGGCCGCGGCCTCGTCAAGCTTCTCGAGGCGATACAGCGACTGCGCCTTGATGGCGTAGGCGGTGTCCTTTTCGGTACCGCTCTGAGCCAGCCACTGGTCGATGGTCGTGACCGCGTCGGCGTACTTTTCTTCGCTCATGCTCAGATTGGCGTACTGCAGCAACGCGCCGAAATGGGTCACGTTGGGCAGCGCATTCAGATCCAGCGACTTCTTGGTGTATTCGAGCACCCGGGCGACATCGTCGTCGCGATCGTTGGCGATGTTGGCCAGACCCTGATAGGCCATCGCCTTTTCGTAGTCGTTGGCCTTGGCGTCGGCGAGCACATCATTGAAGTTCTGCTCGGCTTCGTCGTATTTCTCGTCGTACAGGGCCTTCACCGCCTTGTCGATCTTCTTGCCGAGCTTGCTCGACGCCTTCGCCTCGGGTTCCTTGCGCGAGGCGTTGGGGTACGGATTCTCCGTCGCCTGCTTCGTCTTGTTCTTTTCGGCGTTGCGCGCAGCGCGGGTGTTCGCGGCGCGCTTGTCGACGCCCCCGGTTTCGATCTGGGCCAGTGCAGCCGAGAACGGGACAGCGACCAGCACGGCGCCAGCAAGCAGCGCGACGGCGATCGGGAAAGCCAGACGTTTCATGGTTCACCCCTCCACAAGAAAGCTGCGCCGGCGTCCTGCCAGCAAAAAGGTCGCGAAGCGTAG
>CAYWHO010000381.1:0-1842 GCA_964458195.1 uncultured Arenimonas sp. | reverse complement strand
TTCACGTACTGCGACACTTTCGGATCGCTGCAGGCCGAGCAGGCGTTGCCGAAGGTTTTCTGCTCGCTGGAAGGGCACGGCGTGGTGACGCAGCGGATGCCGGTGTCGCGGGTGGCGCAGACCGGGCGGTAATCCATCGTGCAGGCCTGCGGGCGCGGTTCCGTGCAGGCGATCGGCGTTGTGTCGGCCACCGGCGCCGGGGTTTCGGCCGGAGGTGGTGTTTCGGCCGACGCCTTGGGCTCGGCCATCGGCGGCGGCGCGGTCGAGGTTCCAGCCTGTTCCTGGTGGGCACAGGCGGAGGCCATCAACGCAGCGGCCAGCAGCATCGGAAGCAGCAGAGGGGGGCGGCGCATCAATCTCTCCCGAGGGCGTGTCCATCCGATTCTATGGCCAAACCGCCGTACATGACCTTCGGCCTACACGGCCCGGCCGGGAATCGCTTACGCTCGCGCGCCTGCCCCCTGCTCCGACGGATCGCCCCGGCTTCCGCCACCAGGCCGCAGCCCGCCGTCCATCCCGTCATCGCCCGTTCTGGGCCGGAGCCTCCTGAAACCGCCATGAAACTCACCCACCTCACCCTCGTGCTGGCGATCGCCGGCGCGCTGAGCGCCTGCAACAAGCAGGAAGCCAATGCCGATGCCAGCGCCTCCGCGGCCAAAGCGCCCGCACTGAAGATCGATCAGTCCAAGCTGCCGGCGCTGCCGGTCTTCAACGTCGCCGACCTCGACGCCAACGCGCCGATCTGTACCGACCTCAACGCCCATGTCAACGGCAAGTGGCTGGCCGCCAATCCGGTGCCGGCCGACAAGACCAGCTGGGGCAACTTCAACATCCTGCGCGACCGTTCGCTGGCCGTGCAGCAGCAGATCGTCGAAGCAGCCGCGGCTGCCAAGAACGCGCCCGGCAGCAACGAGCAGAAGCTGGGTGATTTCTACCGCCTGGGCCTGGACGAAGCCAAGCTGAACGCCGACGGCATCAAGCCGGTGCAGCCGACCCTGGCCAAGATCGACGCACTGGCCGACAGTGCCAGCATCGCCCAGTACCTATACGACTCGTTCGCCCTCGGAAACCAGTTCGTGTTCGGCTTCGGCCCAGGCGAGGACTTCAAGAACGCCAGCCAGGTCATCGCCTATGCCAACGAAGGCGGACTGTCGCTACCCGAGCGCGCCTATTACCTGGAGCCGCAGCACAAGGAAATCCGCGCTGCTTTCCTCGCGCATGTAGAGAAGATGCTCGTGCTGGCCGGCGTTGAAGCCGCCGCCGCCAAGACCCAGGCGCAGGCCGTGCTCGCTTTCGAAACCCGCCTGGCCAAGGCCTCGCTGACGCCGATCGAGGGCCGCGACCCGAAGAACCAGTACAACTTCGTCTCCGTCGCCGACGCCGACAAGGCCACGCCGAACTTCTCCTGGGCCAAGTTGCTGGCTGCCGAAGGCGTCACTGGCGTCACCGGCTTCTCGCTGAGCCAACCGAAGTTCTTCGCCGAATTCGACAAGATGTTGACCGACGTATCGGTCGCCGACTGGCAGGCCTACCTGCGCTACCACGCGCTCAACGACGCTGCGCCGTTCCTTTCCGATGCGGCCAGCGATGAACGCTTCGCCTTCTACGGCAAGACCCTCAATGGTCAGCCGGAACAGACCCCACGCTGGAAGCGCGTGCTCGGCACGATCAACGGCAATATGGGCGAAGCACTGGGCCAGATCTACGTGCAGCAGGTGTTCCCGGAAGAATCCAAGGTCGCGATGCAGGCCCTGGTCGCCAACCTGCGCGAAGCGCTGAAGGTCCGCCTGGAAAACCTCGAGTGGATGAGCCCGGAGACTCGCAAGAAGGCGATGGAGAAAT
>CAYWHO010000380.1:0-1848 GCA_964458195.1 uncultured Arenimonas sp. | reverse complement strand
GCGGTTCGACCCTGTCCATCGGCAAGCGCATCTCGCCGCGACTTTTCGTCAGCTACGGCGTGTCGTTGATCGGCACCGGGCAGGTGATTACGCTCAAGTACCTGATCCGGCGCGGCCTCGACGTTTCGATCGAGACCGGCAACGAGAGCAGCGCGTCGCTGAACTGGCGCAAGGAAAAATGAGCAACGCGGCCAGCATCGGGTCGCGACGGGGAGCGGGAACGATGAAAGCGATCGCATGGATCCTGATGACGCTGGGCGGGCTGACCGCGACGACGGCGCAGGCCCAGACCTTGCCCTGCCGACAAGCCGAGGTCGGCTCCGACCGTCCCCGCGTTGGCCTGGTGCTCGGCGGCGGCGGCGCACGCGGCATCGCCCATGTCGCCGTCATCAAGGAACTCGAACGATTGCGCGTACCGATCGACTGCGTCGCCGGCACCAGCATGGGTTCGCTGATCGGCGGCCTCTACGCCTCGGGCATGAGCAGTGCGGAACTCGAGCAGCTCGTGCGCGAACTGGACTGGAGCGCCGCCTTCAACGATTCGCTCGATCGCCCCGAACGCTCCTTCCGCCGCAAGCGCGACGACGACCTGAACCTGCTGTCGGCGCGGCCCGGCATCGGACGCGAGGGCATCAAGCTGGCGCCGGGCCTGCTCGCCGGCGAATCGATCAGCCTGTTGCTGCAGAGGCTCACCTTGCCGGTCGCGCGCATCGACGATTTCGACAAGCTGCCCATTCCGTTCCGCGCCGTCGCCACCGACATCAATACCGGCGACGCGGTGGTATTGCGCGAAGGCAATCTTGCCGAAGCGATGCGCGCGAGCATGTCGATCCCCGGCGCCTTCCGTCCGGTGCCGATCGGCGACCGCCTGCTGGTCGACGGCGGCATCGCCAACCAGTTGCCGGTGGACGTCGCGCGTGCGATGGGCGCCGACATCGTCATCGCCATCGACGTCGGTACGCCCCTGGGCAAACTCGAAGAAGGCGCTTCGGTGCTCGCCCTGGCCGATCAGCTTTCCGGCTTCATGACCGTCAGCAATACGAAGAAGGCCATCGAAAGCCTCGGGCCGCGCGACGTGCTGATCCAGCCGGCCTTGGGCGACGAAGTGAAGACGGCGGAATTCGCCAGGGAAAAAGTCGAACTGGCGCTTCGCCTCGGGCGCGAATCCGTGCCGGCGTTGCAGGCGCGCCTGGCGGCCCTGTCGCGCCCGGACGTGACGGGCCGGGTCGCGATGGCAACGACGACGCCGCGCATCGATTTCGTGCGCCTGGACAATCGTTCGGCCTATTCCGACGCTGCCCTGCTGGCGCGACTGGATTTCAAGCCGGGGCAGCCGCTCGACGCCGCCCGGTTGGAGGCAGGCATCCGCCGCGTGTACGAACTCGGCACGCTCGATACGGTGACCTACGACGTGATCGAGGAAGACGGCAAGTCCGGCCTGCTCGTGCACGTGCGGCCGCATGCCTACGGTCCGACCTATCTGGAAACCGGGCTTAGCGTGCACACCGATTTCGACGGCGAGTTCGCTTTCAACATGCGTGCCGGCCTGCTGTACGCGCCGGTCAATGCGCTTGGCGGCGAACTGCGCGTCATGGCGCAGTTGGGCAACGACCCTTTCCTGCTCGGCGAGTACTACCAGCCGCTGGATGCCCGCGGACGCTATTTCGCCGGCGCGCGCGGCGGTTACGACAATCCGAAATTCCGCCTGTACGATGCCGACGGCCGGCGTTTCGCCGAATACGAACTGCCCTCCTGGGGCGCGGAACTCTACGTCGGTCGCGAATTCGGCAACTACGGCGCGATCGCGCTGAGCCTGAACCGGCGGCACGGACGCGCCGAACGCCTGAT
>CAYWHO010000379.1:0-1850 GCA_964458195.1 uncultured Arenimonas sp. | reverse complement strand
TACACGCCGATCGACATCCAGAACTGGGCGGGATCGGCCGCGCGACTCACGTCGTGTTGCTGCGATGCCCGCTTGCTCGGCCAGGTGGTGACGCCGGTATCGATACCGTGCCAGGCGAACAGAAGCAAGGCGGACGCCGCGATGGCGAGAGCTGCGGCGATGGCCCAAAGCGTGCGCGTGGATCGCGACCGCGCAACCGGCGGGACGACGACGGGCGGCGCGACCGGCGCGACGATGGGCGCGGCGACGACCGGCGCCTGCGCACCCTCGCCGTAATCGTAGTCCGGCGGCCGGAACTGGCTGCGGATGCGCGCAACGATTTCGTCGCGGCGATCGCGCGCCCATTCCGGATATTGCCGCCACTGTTCGGGGCTGGCGAGATACACCGCATGATGCGCACGGCCGGTCAACAGTTCGCCGTCGATCGGGATGCGACGCCATTCGTTGCCGACTTCCTCTTCGTAGTACATGCCATCGCGACCCTGGTGGCCGACGCGCCAGCGCCGGGCGCTTCGCGCCGGCACCGAAGGCGGTACCGCTGCGGCCGGCTTCGCCGTGAAGAATTCGCGGCGAACGCGCGGCAACAACAGGAAGATCAAAACGCCCGCGAACAGCACGGCGAACGGCACCGCCATGCCGATACCGGATGCGAGCACGGTGGTCTTCACGCCGTTGGCGTCGATATAGGTGGTTTCCGGCGACGGCCCGCGCAGGATGCGCGCGACGTTGTAGGCGAGACCGAACAGGCCGAGGATCAGGAAATACGCCCAGGCCCAGCGGTGGCGACGCAGGAAAAAAATGCTCGCCAGCAAGGTGAAGGGCGGCCCACCGATGACCAGCAGTCCTTCCAGGACATTCGCGTTCTGCGTGCCCTGCCCGGCCAGGACCATCAGGCCCGCGATCAGGCTGATCGGCGCGGCCAGCCCGCAGACCAGGATCGCGACCCAGCCCAACGCGGTGACGATGGCGGAACGGGAAGGCAAGGAAGCCATGCGCGCATGGTGCAACGGAGACGGTTCGTTGTCACCACGAAGCCGGCGGCCGTGGCGACGCACGCGCCTTGGCGGGGCGACCACCCTACTCCCGATATGGTCTTTCGACGGCCGGGCAGGCCTTCACCGGCGTGGCCTTCGTCGATTCCAGGTCGCTGGTCCAGCATTCGTCGAAGACCGAGCAATAGCAGATGCGGTGCTTGATTTCGAAACGCGCCTTGTTGAGGCGGTCCCATGCCTGAGTGTCGGTCGTGGGTTTCGCCCATTGCAGCAGCGTGATCGACTGCCCCGCGCGCAGGACGCGGTTGAGCGCGGACGAGGTCAGGATCGGCGATTCGTCCGTACCCGGGATCGTCTTGCCCGCCGCGATGTCGGTGCAGCAGGCGCGCATCAGCTCGTAGTTGTTCGTGACCGGCTTGCCGTCGAACCACATCTCGAAGGTCTGTATCTTCGCCGGACCGACGCCGAGGTTGTCGAGCTCGAGCGTGATCACCGCTTCCTGCCGCCCGTCCGCCGGGTTGGTTCGCGTATTGCCCGTGCTGATGCCGAGGAAAGGCCAGGACTGCGCCTGCACCAGGCGCTGCATGTCGTCGCCCTGGACGACCGTCAGGTAGATGGACGCGATCGACGTCACCAAGGCGCAGACGGCGATCATGAAGTCCACCTTTTCGCGCCAGCCGTATCGCGGACCGTTCGCCGCGTGTGCGCTGCCCTCGCTCATATCCCGCCCCCGCCGCCTGTCCCGCTGCCTAGGATGCCGCAAACGAGCGCCGCGGTTTAAACGCGCTCTTCAGAACCGGTCCAGATCCCGCGCCACCGCCACCGGCCCCTTGAACCCGCCGGCGCGGATGCCGGCCA
>CAYWHO010000378.1:0-1852 GCA_964458195.1 uncultured Arenimonas sp. | reverse complement strand
ATCGCTGGTGCGGTCATCGTGGCCGTCGTGCTCGACGAGGACGATTCCAGCCCCTGATCGGGCCGCTTTCATGTTATTGGACACGGGCCGCTGACGCGGCCCGCGTTTTTTCCGGACCCCATGCCTCCTCATCAAGCGCCCGCACCCCTGTCCAAGCGGATCCTGTTTCCGGCCCTGGCCGTCCTGTTGACGAGCCAGCTCGCCGGTGGCGGACGCGGCGGTTTGGGGGATGTGCTGGCACAGCTGCTGGCACTGTTCCTGCTCGCCGTCCTCGCCTGGTCTGCCTGGTCAGGGCGGATCGCCTGGCGGGCGCCGCTGTGGGTGCGCTGCCTGCCCCTGTTGGTCCTGGCCTTGCCGCTGGCGCAGTTGCTGCCGATACCGGCCGATGCATGGGCTTCGGGTACCGCCCGTGCCGAAGTGGCGGCCCAGTTGTCGATCGCCGGCATCCCATCGGCGGGACGCTGGACGCTGTATCCCCTCGCCACCGAGCGGGCCCTGTGGTTCCTGCTGCCGCCGATCGCCCTGTTCCTGGCCGCGCTCGCCCTGTCCGAGCGCGCGCTGCGCTGGCTCTTCGTCGCGCTGATCTTGATGGCGATGCTCAACGTATGCGTCGGCGTGGCGCAGTTGGCGCAGGGGCCGGAGAGTCCATTGCGCTTGTACGTGCCCACCAATATCGAACATGCCGTGGGTCTGTTCGCCAACCGCAATCATTTCGCCGGTCTGCTGGCGATGCTGTTGCCGTTGACGTTGGCCGGCACCGCGTGGTCGCTGGTGCGACGCAAGGGGAACGGGGAGCGCGACTTCATCCTGCCGGCGCTCGGCGCCATGTTGTCGGTGTTGCTGGTGCTGGGAATCGCTTTCTCGCGCTCGCGCGCCGGCCTGGGCCTGGCCCTGATCGGCATGCTCGCGCTTGCGCCCTTGGCGTGGTCGCTGCCGGCGCGACGCGGCACCAAACGCGTCCTGGCGGCCATCCTGGTCGCGGGACTGTTGGTGGCGACGCAATTCGCCTCCCTGGACGCGGCGCGGCGTGCGATGGCCGATCCGGTCGATGCCGGGCGGCGACAGTACGCGGCGACCACGGTCGATGCGGCGCGCGCCTATTCGCCGTTGGGATCGGGCCTCGGCACTTTCCGCTTCGCCTACCAACCCTTCGAGGCGGCGCGCGGCGATCCCGGGCGCGACGTGGTGAACCATGCCCACAACGATTATCTGGAGCTCTGGCTGGAAGGCGGCGTATTGGCGCTGCTGGTCTTGCTGGCGTCGGCCGCGGTCTGGGCCTGGGCCGGTTTGCGCGCGTGGCGCAGCCCGACGGCATCCGGCGGCGCGATCGAATGGCAAGGCTACGTGGCGCGCGCCTGCTGGGTGGCGGTCAGCCTCGCGGCCTTGCACGAAGCTTTCGACTATCCGGCGCGCACGACGGCCTTTTCGTCCGCGTTCGCGCTGATCCTGGCTACCCTGTTCGCGCACCTGCGCTATCCCGCGCCTGCCGCAGCGGCGAAAGTGCGCGCGCCGGAGCCCGTTGCGCCCGGCAATCTGGCTAAACTACGGCCTTTCCGCCAAGCGCCGCGCAAAGAATGACCCGTATCGATCAGGCACGTCTGGGCATCGTCGGACTCGGTTATGTCGGGCTGCCGTTGGCGGTGGAATTCGGCAAGCATTTCGATACCCTGGGTTTCGACATCAGCGCCGAGCGCATCGAGGAATTGCGCCGCGGGCACGACCGCACGCGCGAACTGAACGCCGAGGAAATCGCATCGTCGTCTCGCCTGCGTTACGGAACCGATCCGGAAGCGCTGCGCGAGTGCAATACCTTCGTCGTCACGGTTCCGACGCCGGTGGACGAACACAAGCG
>CAYWHO010000377.1:0-1863 GCA_964458195.1 uncultured Arenimonas sp. | reverse complement strand
TCGTCATCCACCAGGTCAGCCGCGTGCATACCGAAGCCTTCATCAAGGCCTTCGGTATCGACCCGAAGAAGGTGCTGACCATCTTCAATGAGCACGGCAACATCGGCCCGGCCTCGGTGCCGATCGTGCTCAGCAAGCTCAAGGAAATGGGCCGCCTGAAGAAGGGCAACCGCATCGCCCTGCTTGGCATCGGTTCGGGCCTGAACTGCTCGATGGCCGAGGTCGTCTGGTGATGTGAGTTGGCCGGCCCTCGCGCTGGGCCGGTCATAGGACGTCAGATGGGGCTGCTCCGCCCAGCGGTGCTTTACCTTAGTCCTGCGGGACTGGATTTTAAGGAAAATTAGTGATATCTATTTTTCCTTATCGTCCCGAATATGGGGAATAAGGAAAAATCGACGATGCCGGCTCGTGTCACTGGCCGCTATGTCCCGGGTTCCCTCGCCGGCAGCCGCTACCAGGCGTTTGTCCCCGACCCCCTGCCTCCGGATCCGCCACTGGATCTGTCCGGAGGCAGCCTGGTCGCGCGCAAGGAACGAGCCGACCAAGCCCTGGGGCGGCTGGACGGCATCACGCTCATGCTGCCGGACCCGGAACTGTTCCTGTATCAGTACGTGCGCAAGGAGGCCCTGCTGTCTTCGCAGATCGAAGGCACGCAATCCTCACTTTCCGACTTGCTGCTGTTCGAGCTCGATGAGGCGCCAGGCGTGCCGCGCGACGACGTCGAAGAGGTCTCCAACTACGTAGCCGCGCTCAATCACGGCCTGCGTCGCCTGCGCGAAGACGATTTTCCGCTCTCGCTGCGACTGATCCGCGAAATGCATGCCTTGCTGCTGCGCGGAGGTCGGGGTGCCGGCAAGCAGCCCGGGGAATTTCGCAAGGGTCAGGTCTGGATCGGCGGTCCCTCGCCGGCGCTCGCGCATTTCGTGCCTCCGCCGCCGGATGCGCTGGAAGAAACGCTGACGGCGCTGGAGCGCTTCCTGCATGCGCCGGCGACGCAGATGCCGCCGCTGGTCAAGGCGGCGCTGGCGCACGTGCAGTTTGAAACCATCCACCCCTTCAGCGACGGCAACGGCCGCCTGGGGCGGCTGCTGATCGCATTGATCCTTTGCAACGAAGGTGTGCTGCGCGAACCGAGCCTCTATCTCAGCTTGTATTTCAAGCGCCGCCGCGCCGATTACTACGACCACCTCAACGCCGTGCGCGTACGCGGTGACTGGGAGGGGTGGCTCGGTTTCTTCCTCGACGGCGTCGCTGAAACCGCGCAGCAGGCAGTGGACACCGCCCAGCGCCTGCTCGCCCTGCTTGCGCGCGACCGCGCGCGCATCGCCACGCTCGGCAAGCGCGCCGGCAAGCGCGCCGGCAATGTCGGACTGGTATTCGAACAGTTCGCTCGCCGGGTGATCCTGACCGTGCCGCAGGCTGCGCCGCATCTCGCGCTGACGCCGCCGACCATCCGCGCCGCAGTACGCGCGCTGGAAGAACTCGGCATCGCCAACGAACTCACCGGCCAGCGCCGCCATCGCGTGTTCGCCTATCAGGCCTATCTCGATATTCTCAGTGAGGGGGCGCAGCCGCTATGAGCGAGGGCCCGACATGTCCATGAGCGCTTGCCAATGCAGGAAAAGCACGCGCGCGCTCACCGCTGCCACTGCACCACTCTCCACCACCAACACGCTGCAGAAGCGAACGAAGAAATCCGCCCGATGAACTTCCCCGACTATCCCTTCACTCCGAGCCGATTCGCAGCCCGCCCCGGCATCTGCATGAGCTATCTCGACGAAGGCCCGCGCGACGGCGAAGTGGTCGTCATGCTGCACGGCAATCCGTCCTGGAGTTTCTACTGGCGCAAGCTGGTGCTGGGCC
>CAYWHO010000376.1:0-1874 GCA_964458195.1 uncultured Arenimonas sp. | reverse complement strand
AGTACTGCTCGTTCTGCGTCGTGCCCTATACGCGCGGCGAAGAAGTCTCCCGCCCGTTCGACGACGTGCTGCTGGAAGTGGCGCAGCTGGCGGAACAGGGCGTGCGCGAGGTCAACCTGCTCGGCCAGAACGTCAACGCCTACCGCGGCGCGATCGGCGATTCGGGAGAAACCGCCGATCTCGCCCTGCTGATCCGCGCCATCGCCGAGATCGAGGGCATCGGCCGCATCCGCTACACCACCTCGCACCCGCTCGAGTTCAGCGACTCGTTGATCGAGGCGCATCGCGACGTCGACAAGCTGGCGAACTTCCTGCACCTGCCGGTGCAGTCCGGTTCGGACCGCATCCTGACGGCGATGAAGCGCAACCACACCGCACTGGAATTCAAGGCCAAGATCCGCAAGCTGCGCGAAGCCAGGCCCGGCATCTGCGTCAGCTCGGACTTCATCGTCGGATTCCCGGGCGAAACCGACCGCGATTTCGAGGCGACCATGAAGCTGATCGAGGACATCGGCTTCGACCAGAGTTTCTCCTTCATCTACTCGCGCCGGCCCGGCACGCCGGCCGCCAGTCTCGACGACGATACGCCCGACGCGGTCAAGCACGAGCGCCTCTCGCGCCTGCAGGCCGCCATCAACGCGAACGCGAAGCGCATCTCCGAGGCGATGGTCGGCAGCGTGCAACGCGTGCTGGTCGAGGGCCCGAGCCGGAAGGACCCGAACGAGATGACCGGCCGCTGCGAGAACATGCGTTATGTGAATTTCGCCGGCCATCCGCGCCTGGTCGGGCAGTTCGTCGACGTGCTGATCACCCATGCGATGAGCAATTCGCTGCGCGGCCGCATCGCCACCAAGGATGCGGACGGCATCGCCGCCTGACCTTCAACGGAGCAACGCCATGGCCTCGCTGGGATTGTTCGAAATACTGCTGCAAAACATCGGTCGTCTGCTGCTGCTCGTCCTGCTCGTCGGCGGGCTGGTGATCGCCGTGCAGCGGCAATCTCGGCACCCAATGGTTTCGCTTTACGTCGCCATCGCCATGGTCGCGGCGATCCTGCAGGTCGTCGCCGGCATCGGCCTGCATTGGTGGTTGAACAATTCCGCGGCGTCCGGCGGCTATTCGGGCAGCACGGTCTTCTTCACCGCCTTCGGTTTTTTCCAGACCGCCCTGGAACTGGTATCGGTCGGCTTCCTGGTCGCGGCGGCCTTCATCGATCGCTCCCCCACGCCCCCGCCGCACCACTGACGAACGCCGGAAGCCCAGCGCCCCGATGGCCGCCACCCAACGCGATTTCGTGCTCGAACCACAGGACGGCGAGCGTCTGGCCAATCTCAACGGCCCGTTCGACGAACACCTGCGCCAGATCGAGTCGCGCCTCGGCGTTCAGATCGCCAACCGCGGCAACGTCTTCCGGGTGAGCGGCGAAGATGCGGCCGCCAAAGCGGCCGAGCGCCTGCTGCAGGCGCTGTACGCGGACGCCGCCACCGAGGTGCTCGATCCGCACCGCATCCACCTGCGCCTGAGCGAGGCCAACGTCGATCGCCTCAGCGCGGCCGGCGACGTCGAGCCGCAGGAAGTCTCGATCAAGGTCAAGCGCGGCACCGTGCGCGGCCGCGGCGCCAACCAGGCGCGCTACCTGCATGCCATCGCCACGCACGACATCAATTTCGGCGTCGGTCCGGCCGGCACCGGCAAGACCTACCTCGCCGTCGCCATGGCGGTCGATGCGCTGAACGAAGGCCGCGTACAGCGACTTCTGCTGGTGCGACAGCCGGACGAGGCCGGCGAGAAGCTCGGCTTACTGACCCGCGATCATACGCAGAAGTTCGATACCTACCTGCGCACGCTGTACGACGCCCAGACCGAAATGCTGG
>CAYWHO010000375.1:0-1883 GCA_964458195.1 uncultured Arenimonas sp. | reverse complement strand
ATGAAGACGTGACCGGTCCGGGAGATGAACCGTGTGAATGCCGATGAGCCGCCACGACTAGCGGCGGCGTCGAGATTGACGCCGATTCGTGGACTGCGCGATTGGCACTGCGCGGCTGCGATGCTTTTTTCTCCACCGCCGTTGCTGAGGTTTCACCATGCATCACGCGCTTGACTTCACGTCGCCCGATCGCCTTCCGCGCTTCCTCACGGCGGCCGCTGTGCTGCCCTTGGCGCTGGTTGCGGCCGAAGTTCGCGCCGACACGCAGAACCACGCCAATTCGACATCCATTGCCATACCGACTTACGGGCCGGCCAGTCCGTATCCGTCCAGCATCGTCGTCTCGGGCCAAACAGGAGTGATCTCGCACGTCAGCGTGACGCTGCACGGGCTCAGCCACGAGTTCCCAGCGGACATGGACATCATGCTGGTGGGGCCCGGTGGCCAGAACCTCATGCTCATGTCGGATGCAGGTTCCGGGTTTGACCTGGTGAACGTGACGCTCACGTTTGACGATCTTGCGCCAAATCCGCTTCCACAAACAACCCCGATCGCGCAGGGCACGTATCAGCCCACAGACTACCCCAACGACTTCAGTGGATCGACGGATGAGTTTCCGCCCCCGGCGCCCGCCCCATCAGGCGCCGTGAGTCTCGCCACGTTTGTGGGACAGCAGGCCAACGGCGAGTGGTCGCTGTATGTCCGTGACGACTTCTCCGGCGACGTCGGCTCCATCGCCGGCGGATGGTCGCTCACCATCACCACCAATTCCACCACCACCGAGTGCTTCTCCGCACAGGCGTATCCCGTGGGCGTCGAGCCATCGTGCGTGGTGATGGCCGACTTCGACTCCGACGGCTTCAACGATCTCGCCGTCGCCAATCATGGCGTGCTGCTGGATAACCGCATCTCCATCCTCATGAACAACGGCGACGGCACCTTCGCGCCCAGCGTGTACTACGACGCGGGCGATCGGCCGTACTGGATCGCGCACGGCGACATCGACGATGACGGCGACATCGACCTCGCCGTGACCAACTACTTCGACACCACCGTTTCGGTCTACCTCAACGACGGCACGGGCGCGTTCGCGCCGCAGGTGACCTACGAGATCGGCAACGGCCCCGGCTTCGTCGTGCTGGCGAAACTTGATGCGGACAACGTGCTCGATCTCGCCGCCACCAACATCATTGATGGCACGGTGTCGGTCCTCATCGGCAACGGCGATGGCACGTTCGGGCCGCAGGCGACGTACGACTGCGGCGTGGGGCCGTACGGCCTGACCGCGGCGCATCTTGATGGCGACGCCGTGCTCGATCTTGCGGTGAGCAACCATCACGCGGATACGGTTTCGATTCTGATCGGCGCGGGCGATGGTTCCTTCGGCCGGCCGACGGCCTACACCGTGCATGCCGGTCCGGTGGGCAACGACGCCCGCGACTTTGATGGCGACGGCGACCTTGATCTGGTCGTCGCCAACACCAACCAGGCCGTCACCGGCACGACGATCTCGGTGCTGATGAACAACGGCGACGGCACGTTCGCGCCGCAGGTGGCGTATCCCGCGGCGATCGGGCCGTACACCGTGCGCGCCATCGATTTCGACGGCGACGGCGATGCCGACTTCGCCTGCTCGCACGAATCAGGCTACGCGTCGGTGTATCTCAACCAGGGCAACGGCGTGTTCGGCGCGGCGGCGAACTTCCACATCGGGCAGGATCCCGTCGGACTCGACGCGGGCGATCTTGACGGCAACGGCACGCCGGAACTCGCCGTCACCTGCTACGGCTCGCAGGAACCCTGGGTGCTGTTCAACGAATGCGCCGGCATCACGCAGCAGCCGCTCGATCAGACCGTCTCGCCCGGCGCGCCGGCCACGGTCA
>CAYWHO010000374.1:0-1896 GCA_964458195.1 uncultured Arenimonas sp. | reverse complement strand
TTTCCGACGAAACGATCGATGACGCGGGCGAGCCCCTGCGCGTAGAGTGGTCGTCCGACAGCCATATCGATGTCCCGATCTGGCGTTGATCCCGCCTGCGAGGGAGGTGCGGCATGAACGCGAATGTCGGTAACGGGTCGCGCCTGCATTGGCGCCGCCTCTGGCGCGTCTTGCTGTGGCTGGCGTTGTTCGCCGTGCTGATGACGACGATCGCCTGGTTCCTGTCGCGACCGGATTCGCCCGATGGCTTCTACAGCGCGCCGGCGAATGCGCGACCCGTACCCGGAACCTTGTTGCGCAGCGAGCCCTTTGCGCGCGATGTCCCGATCAACGCGCGCGGCTGGCGCATTCTTTATGCGACGACACGCGGTGAAGGCAGCCCCGCCGTGGCCAGCGCGCTCGTGCTCGCACCCACCGCAACGGCATCCGCACCGCGTCGCCTGATTGCCTGGACGCATGGCACCACCGGCGCGGCCACCGGCTGCGCGCCGTCCCTGCTCGAACACCCCTTCGCGAACCTGCCGGGTTTGCAGCAGGCGATCGACGCCGGCTGGGTCATCGTCGCGACCGATTACGTCGGGCAGGGAACGCCAGGACAGCACCCGTATCTGATCGGCGAAGGCGAGGCGCGCTCGGCGCTCGATTCGATTCGCGCCGTGCATGCCTTCACGCAACTCGAGCTCGCCCCCGAAACCGTCGTTTGGGGCCATTCGCAGGGCGGCCATGCGGCCTTGTGGACCGGCGCGTTGGCGCCGACCTACGCGCCGGAACTGCGCCTGCTCGGCGTCGCGGCGGTGGCGCCGGCCAGCGATCTCAAAGCCCTGGTCGACGCGAACCAGCACACGCCGGTCGGCCGCATCATGTCGTCCTACATCCTGCGCGCATACGCCGCCGAGTACCCGGATGTGCGCCTGGACGAAATCGTGACGGGTTGGAAGCGCCCGCTCGTGCAGGACATCGCCGCGCAATGCCTGGCCGGCAAACGCGCGTTGTTCTCGGTCGCCGAAGCCTTGTTGCTCGGCGGTTCGGTTTATCGCATCCCACCGACGCAGGGCGCGCTGGCCGCCAGGCTCGAACAGAACACCCCGCGGCAGATCATGCCGATGCCGCTGTTGATCGCGCAGGGCGAAAGCGACGAACTCGTGCTGCCGAACGTGCAGCGCGCATACGTCCGCGCGCGCTGCGCGGCCGGCCAGGCGCTCGAGTACCGCAGCTACGCCGGGCACGACCACCTGAGCGTCGTCGCCGTCGATTCGCCCTATGTCCCCGACCTGATCGCCTGGACGCAGGCGCGATTCACCGGCGAACCTGCCGCCGATACCTGCACCGCCTTTGTAGGAGCGCCGTAAGGCGCGATCGCTTCTGTAGGAGCGACGCAAGTCGCGACCGTGCCGCGACGGTGGGCTGTAGGGTGGGCTTCAGCCCACCAATAGATCTGGCAAGAACAATGGTGGGCCAAGGCCCACCCTACGGCATGTAGGAGCGCCCTCTGGGCGCGACCCTTGAGCGATCTTTCGTCATTGCATTCGCGCAAAACGTTATCTCCGCATTAATCGGCATCGTCGCGCATCAACAGTTTGCGTGCGCGATCGGGGCAGATCGCCGCATTACGGCGTTTTCGCCCGCATCGCATGGCGACCGCGCGATTCGCTGCTTATCATCCGGCCATGGGAAAGCTATTCGAATTCGGCATCGAGGAAGAGTTTTTCCTCACCGACCTCGACTCGCGCGACATCGTCGGAACCCGCCCATCGGGTTTCCATCGCGAGTGTCGCGCGGCGTTCGGCGATCTTGTCGCGCACGAACTGCTGCAAAGCCAGGTCGAGATCGTGACGCCGATCCTGCAGAGCATCGGCTCGGCGCGCGAATGCCTGCTGTCGGCCCGCCACCGTCTCG
>CAYWHO010000373.1:0-1922 GCA_964458195.1 uncultured Arenimonas sp. | reverse complement strand
CCTGACGCCACGCTTCCCGCCATGTTCCGCTGACACCCGTCAGCAGCATGCCCAGGTGGTCACGATCTTCAAGGCTACGGCGCGGTTCCGACCGCGTTGATCACACCAGTTCGCTCCGGCATCCACGCGCGAACGGCCATCGGTTCTCCCAATGGTGATGCCACCCAAGCTGTTCCTCAACCCACGCGGGGGTTCCACACCTTCCCCGCCTTGGGTCGGGTGTGTCTCCGCCTCTTTGTTCTCAGGAGATTCACCATGACCACTTCCACCGAAAAGTCTTTCTTCGACCTGCACATCACCGGCCTCGGGTATCTCAATCGCATCCGCGAAGTGAAGCCCAAGAAAGGCGATGCGTTCCTGGCCTGCGACATCGCGGCGCTCAACGGCCCCAGCGATGACGTTGCCTACGTGCGTTTCGACACGCGCGTCTCGGGCTCCGAAGCGCAGCACCTGGTGCGCCGCTGCATCCAAGCGGTCGATGCCGAGAAGAAGGTGATGATCGGCTTCCGCCTGGGCGACCTGTGGACCGACATCTTCACCTACTCCAAGGGCAAGCGTGCCGGCGAGCAGGGGGTGAGCCTCAAGGCCCGCCTGTTGTTCGTCAGTTGGATCAAGGTCGATGGCAAGCTCGTCTACAAGGCCGAGCCCAAGCCGACCGATACCGACGACCGCGACGAGCGCGACACGGATGTTCCCGCGACTTCCGCCGAGCCTCAAGCCGCCGCGCCCGAGCCTTCCAGGCCCGCCGCCGAAGCTGCCGATGAAGCCGCTGCCGATGCTCCCGTATTGGAAGTTGCCGAGTCGTTCTGATCCGCAAGGCCCCGTTCTCCGGGGCCTTGTCTTCTTCCACTCTCGCGTCCGCATCCGACCGTCGCCATGACGGCCGTGTGCGTGATCGCAGCTTCGTCCGCAGGAGTTCTTCATGATCACCATTCCCGGCCAATTGGCCATCAAGACCATCCACGGCCGCAACGGCGACTTCAACGTCGGCCGCCTCGCGACCTCCATCGGCGAGTTCGTCGTAAAGAATGCCGAACTCGACCAGTACGCCGAAGGCAAGTACGAGGGCGATTTCGCCATCGCCGAGATTCGCCCATCCACGTACAGCGCCAACGGCCGCATGGTCATCGAGATTCGCGCCCTCCTGGGCGGAATGACCTTGTCCAACATCGATGCCCTGAGCCGCGACGACGCCCGCCGGCTGAGTCCGCAGGAAGTCGATCCGATCGACGAGGAAGCGCAGACCGCCGCACCGACTGCAACGACCGCCCCAAAGGCGGCCAGAAGGAAGAAGGCGCGCAGTCCGCGCGACCCGCTGGTCGATACCACGCCGTTCGGCAGCGAACCGGCTGCTGCGTCTGCCGAGGCTTCGGCCAATGCCGACGACGGCGACGACGCGGTGCTGTTCGGTGCGCTCTGGCCGCTGGGCGATGTCGTCAAGCTCGATGCCACCGTGGATCGGCGCGTGCTGCGTCAGCAGCGCGACCGCCTCGGTGATCTCGGCTACGAGTTCGCACCGTTGTCCCAGGACTGGCACCTCGCCAGGGTCTGATTCCCACCGCCGCCTCGCGCGGCATTCCACCACCCACCGGGGTTCCTTCCCGGTGGGGCGGGACTCCGGTCTCTTTTTCCCAAGGAGATCGTCATGCAACTTGCATCCCGCTTCGCTCATCGCTCCCCAGTGCTGCGCTCAAATCACCCGCTGTCGGATGAGCAGATTCGCACCGTGGCCCCTTCCATCTTCGCGGACACCCCGCACGAAAGCCGCTCCGAACGGTACAGCTACATCCCCACGGCGGCTGTGCTGACCGAACTGCGCAACGAAGGATTCCAGCCGTTCATGGTGTGCCAGACCCGCGTACGACAGGAGGATCGCCGCGACTACACCAAGCACATGCTGCGCCTTCGCCACGCCAGCCAGA
>CAYWHO010000372.1:0-1929 GCA_964458195.1 uncultured Arenimonas sp. | reverse complement strand
GTGAGCCCGCGCACGACCACCGGATGGCGGTTGAGGCGATGCGGCAAGAAGGTCACGAGCCCATCGCGCGACGGGCTCTCCAGGGCGCCGGCCATCGTTGCCGGTCCTTACAGGACGCCGGTGGCCTTGGTCAGCAACCAGATACCGACAACCAACAAGATCGCGCCCACTGCCACGGTCAGCCCGAACTGGCCCCACGTCGCGCGGCCGGTGTGAATCTCGGCGTAGCGGGTGTAAGCGTGGTAGCAGACGCCCACGAACATCGAGGCCACGACGAGCAGCGCAATCAGCAGCACGATGTCGTAGCCATAGTTCTGCAGCGTCTGCATGATGCCGCTGCCGGTGCCGCGCGACGGATCTTCCAGCGTGGGAAGAGCGGCGAACGACTGCGACGGCATGGCGGCAATGCCCAGCGGGATGAGCAGCGCCGCGATGCGCGCAGGCCGTGCAGCGAGACGGTGAAGAGTCGGGGAAGCGTTCATGGCGATACACCTTTCATGGGGTCAGGACAGGAGGAAAAAACCCAGCACCAGGTACATCGCGACGAAGCGCACGATGACGCCGAGGAACTGGCGTTGGGTCAGGTGGTGCTCGGCCCAGCCGACATAGGCGGTGCGCATCGCCCACACGCCCCACAGCAGCAGAACGGCGAAGACGAAACCGAGCACGACGGTGGAGACGGCCGCGGGCGCGAACCCGCCGTTGGCCTGGAAGGCGGCGACCTGATCGGCGGAAGGCGTCATGGCGACGGCGCCTCCTTGTCGCTGGCCGCGCCGCTGCGCGTGTAGTCGCCGGCCAACGGCACGGGATCGCGCGGCTGGGCGCGCTGGGGAACGAGGTAGTCCCGCACGCCTGCGCGCATGCGTTGCAGGTCGGCGCGCAACCGGGCGTAGTCGAAGTGGTAGCGGGACCGCTCCTGCGGCGCGATGACCGTCGCGCGTTCGGCGAGGCGGTCCAGCAGTTCGAGCTGGCGCGTCACCGCGGCGAGCATCTCGCGCTCGGCGACGTTGTCGGGGGCGTCGGCAGCAATGGCGGGCTGCAATCCCGAGGCGGCAAACAGCAGCAGCGCACCAAGACGGGCCGCCACAGCGGAGCGCCGAACCTGCGGGGGATTGCGAGTGGTTTCCATCGAGCCGTTCTCCGAGCGATGCGGATGGCTCGATGCTCAAACGGCCGGTCTTCCGGCGCCGCAATCAATCGGAACCGGCCTCCTACCGGTTTCCACCGCAATGTCTGCGGTCCGATGCCCACGGGTGTTTTCGAACGTCTGACCGACGATCAGCGGCGGCCGCACCACCAGCGCACCGGATAGCCACGGTCACAACTGGCCAGTCTGCGTTGCCTCTTGGTAGAATTGACCAGACTTGGCAATCGAATATAGCCGCCCTTCATGGATTCCAAATGACTGAAGTCGACAGCGAGATCCTCACGCTCGAAGAGGTCGCGGCCTATCTCAAAGCCGGGAAACGGACGGTCTATCGCCTGGCTCAGAAAGGAGAGATTCCGGCGTTCAAGTTGGGAGGGACATGGCGTTTCCGGCGGTCTGAATTGGATGCCTGGATCGCTGACAGCATCGGCAAAAAGAAGCCAGAGGCGGACTGAGCTTTGGATCAGGGCCAGTCGCTTAGGGAACACAAAGGGGAGAACCGGCGTTGACGACACCACAGCTTCTGACACCGCACCAGCGGCAGTACGTTGCCTGGCTGCTCACACGCCGCGCGGCGGGCGACACCGTGGAGTCGTTGGCCTCGACGCTGGTCGATTCCCAGGTCGATCTCAACCCGCATCAGGTGGATGCCGCCCTCTTCGCCTTCAAATCGCCGCTCTCGAAGGGCGCGCTCCTCGCGGACGAAGTCGGACTCGGCAAGACCATCGAAGCTGGGCTCGTCCTCTCGCAGCACTGGGCCGAGCATCGTCGCACGTTGCTTG
>CAYWHO010000371.1:0-1937 GCA_964458195.1 uncultured Arenimonas sp. | reverse complement strand
GCTGCAGTGCCTGCTGTTGCTGTTGTTGTCGACGGAAGCGTTCGCCGCGGGCATCGCCCGTTGGGACGCGTTGCCGGCCGTGGATGTCGAACACCTGCAAGGGCCATACGCGGGCCGCAGTGTCTGCCCGATGTGCATGCACGGCTACGACGCCGGCATGCTGGTCTTCCTGCCGGTCGCTACCGCGCCGACAGAGGCGCGCCGCGTCGCCCACGAAATGCAGGCGACCAGCGCCCGCATCGGCGATGCGCGTTTCCGCCCTTTCCTCGTGTTCACCGGCGGTCAGCCCTCGTCGGCCCTGCTTGCGGCGGTCAAAGGCGAAGGCGGCAACTGGTACGTGGGCGTGTTGCCCCCGGAACGCACGGCGGAATTTTCGCGTGATTTCCGCCGCGATCTCGGCGGTCCTGCCTGGGGCTATGTGTTCGCCCAGCGCCGTCTACTGCTGTCGTTCGAGCCGCTCCGCGGCAAGAATGACTGGCAGGGTCCGTTGGCGCGCGCTTCGACATACGCGATGCAATTCCTGCAGTCCACCTACGCCACGGCCGTCGCGAAGGACCATCCGGACAGGCCAAAAGGGGCGCTGTGGTCGGCGCCCATGCGGCTCGACACCCGCATCGTGCTCGCCGGGAAGTCATCCACGCGCACGCCATTGTGTTTCGGCAACATATTGTCGGTCGGCGATCGTGAGGCCTTGGTGGGGTTGTCCTCGCTCTCGCGGCGGTGGTGGGCGCGCACGGACGAGCGAGGGTGCGTCGAGTTGCAGGGTTCCATGCCCGTCGGTTCCCTGCAGGTAGAACTGTTTCGTCTGTCGCAACCGACCGCGCGCTGGCGGCTCGATGCCAGCGCCTGGCACGAGGGCGTTCGCATCGATGTCGCTTCGTCGACTTCGGCAAGCGAGGCGATCACCGGGCGCGAACCCATCGTCGGCGGGCGCTGCGAAAACTGCGAATGGGTGTTTCGTGGCCTGCCTGCGCACATCGACGCCGTCGGTCGCATCGCACCGGTTGGCGAACCGGGGCAACGGCTGAGACTGACGGGAACCGTGCGCGATGCCGCCGGCAAGCCGCGCGCCGGCATCGTCGTCTACGCCTACCAGACCGATCATGCCGGTCGCTATCCGGCCGCGCGCGACGGCATTCGCCACGGCCGTCTGCGCGGCTGGGTGCGCAGCGATCTGCAGGGTCGCTATGAACTGCTCACCGTGCGACCAGGCGGGTATCCCGGTACCGATATCCCGCAGCACATCCATATGCATGTGATCGAACCGGGGCGTTGTACCTATTTCATCGGCGACGTGCTGTTCGACGATGATCCGCGGCTCAGCGCGGCCCTGCGGCGTATCGAGGCGAGTCGCGAACGCGGCGGCCGCGGCATCGTGCGCCCGGCTGGCGACGCGCGCACGGGCTGGCGCGCCGTACGCGACATCGTGCTCGGTTCGAACGTGCCGGGCTATTCCGACTGCGAACGCAGCGCCTGAGCGCGAGGTAGAGCGCCTCATCGGCCGCGCCCGATGTCGAACCGCATCGCGGGCATGGAGCGTCACTGCCGTCGTCGAACGCCAACGCAGCACGCTCTAAGCATACCCAGCGTCGATCCCGCCAGAGGAGGCAGCGAGAGGAGCCCGAATCAGTGAGGCGCTGGCATGGGCTGGCCGCAGGCTGCGTACAACGCACGCTGGAAACAAGTGCGCCTGAGGCGCCAATTCGGTGTCGTGATAGTGCTGCTAACGTTCAGCGAGTAAGAAATACTTTCTTTCTTGCCGGCCTCAGGAGGCGCCCGTATAGTGTCGCTGTCCTGGTGCCGCCAGTCGTACCAGACGTTGGCGAAAAACGAAATCCAGAACGAAAACAACATTTTCGGCCGCTCGCCGAAACAGGAGACTGCGTGCTTCAGGCTGTTCGTGCTGATGCGGTTTGTTTATGCATCAATTTATTCAG
>CAYWHO010000370.1:0-1947 GCA_964458195.1 uncultured Arenimonas sp. | reverse complement strand
ATCGCCGCCGATCCGACGGACTGAAAGCGCGCATGAAAAAGCCCCGGCACCGGGGCTTCTTGTCACGCATGAGGGAAGAGCGCGTCAGTCCGGCGCGGGCGTCCTGCGTTGCGATTCCCAACGCCACGCATCCCGGCACATCTGCTCCACCGTCAACTGCGCCGACCAGCCCAGCTCGGATTGCGCGAGCGCGACGTCGGCATAGAGGCTGGCGACGTCGCCGGCGCGGCGGGGGGCGATCTCGAAAGGCACGCGCACACCGGTCGCCTGCTCGAACGAATGCAGCAGCGCCTTCACGCTGGTGCCGCGACCGGTTCCGAGATTGATCGCCGGCCGGCGTTCCGGTCGTTGCAGATAGTCCAGGGCGTCCACATGCGCGCGCGCAAGATCGACCACGTGCAGGTAGTCGCGCACGCCGGTTCCGTCCGGCGTCGGCCAGTCTTCGCCGAACACGGACAGGCTAGCCTCCTCGCCGGCGGCGACGCGGCAGATCATCGGCATGAGGTTGTTGGGCCGACCCGACGGCGCTTCCCCGATCAGCCCGGAAGGATGAGCGCCGACCGGGTTGAAATAGCGCAGGCTCAGGGCACGGAACGCGGAGTCGGTGCGGCTTGTCGCGTCGAGCATGTCTTCGACGACCTGCTTCGTCTTCGCATACGGGTTGGTCGGCGCCAGCGGCGCGTCCTCGCGTACCGGCAGGGCATCCGCATTTCCGTACACGGACGCGGAGGAACTGAACACGATCGAGGCCACGCCGTTGGCCTTCATCGCATCGAGCAGGGCCCGACTGCCGCCGACGTTGTTGTCGAAATACTCGTCGGGCCGCTCGCAGGACTCGCCCACCGCCTTCAGGCCGGCGAAATGCATCACGGCGTCGAACCCGCGGCCCTGCATCAACTGGCTCAGCGCGGAGCCGTCGCGGATATCGAGCGTATGCAGTTCGAAGTCGCGGCCGGCCAGCCGCGCGAGTCGGCGTACCGCTTCGGGCGAACTGTTGGCGAAGGAATCGACGATGACCGCTTCGTGCCCGCGTTCGACCAACGCGAGGCAGGCATGGCTGCCGATATAGCCCGCGCCGCCTGTCACCATGACTTTCACCGAATGGTCCGCGCCTCAACCGTTCGCGACATACCAGCGGTACACGCCTTGGATGCCTTCGCGCAGGCCGATGCGCGGCGCCCAGCCCATGGCTCGCAGTCGCGAGACGTCCATCAGCTTGCGCGGCGTACCGTCGGGTTTGCTGGCGTCGTTGACGATGCGTCCCGAATAACCGACTACGTCGGCGACGAGCCCGGCCAGGTCGCGGATGCTCAGGTCCTCGCCGCTGCCGACGTTGACGAACTGTTCTTCGGAATAGCTGCGCATCAGGAAAACGGCGGCATCGGCCATGTCGTCCACGTGCAGGAACTCGCGCAGTGGCGTGCCCGTTCCCCACATCACCACCTCGGGCGCGCCGGCGAGCTTCGCTTCGTGGAACTTGCGGATCAGCGCCGGCAGCACATGCGAGTTCTGCAAATCAAAATTGTCGCCGGGGCCGTAGAGATTGGTCGGCATCAGGCTGATCGCATCGAAACCGTATTGCCGCCGATACGCCTGGCACTGCTTGATGCCGGCGATCTTCGCGATGGCATACCACTCGTTGGTCGGTTCCAGCGGACCGGTCAGCAGGTAGTCTTCTTTCAACGGCTGCGGCGCCAACTTCGGATAGATGCACGAGGACCCGAGGAAACAGAGCTTCTTCGCGCCATGCACCCAGGCCGAATGGATGACGTTCGCCTGGATGGCGAGGTTCTCGTACAGGAATTCCGCCGGCCGCGTGTTGTTGGCCTGGATACCGCCGACCTTGCCGGCGGCGAGGACGACGTATTCGGGTTTCTCGGCGGCGAAGAAGGCCGCGACCGCCGCCTGAGTGGTGCGGTCGAGTTCCTGTCGCGTGCGCAGCAGCAG
>CAYWHO010000369.1:0-1961 GCA_964458195.1 uncultured Arenimonas sp. | reverse complement strand
GAAGCTGGCGATCAGGCGGTCGGCGATGTCGCGCGCTTCGCTGGCCGGATGGCCTTCGCGCTCGGGCAGCACCGTGCCCAGCACCGAACAACCGGTGCGCATCACGTCCATCGGGTGGGCATTGGCCGGCACCAGTTCCAACGCGTCGGTGACGATGGCCGGCAGGCCACGCAGGCGCTTGAGCTTGGTGCGGTAGGCGCGCAATTGCGATGCGGTCGGCAGGCTGCCGTGCACGAGCAGGTGCGCCACTTCCTCGAACGTCGATTTCGTGGCGAGGTCGTGGATGTCGTAACCGCGGTAATGCAGGTCGTTGCCGCTGCGACCCACGGTGCACAGCGCGGTATTGCCGGCAGCGGTGCCGCTCAGGGCGACGGATTTCTTGGCCTTGGGAAGCACCTGGTTGGTCTCACTCATGACGGGTCCTCACTCCTTGTCCCGGGCGAACAGCGCGTCGAGCTTGTCTTCGTAGGCGTGGTAGCCGAGGAAGTCGTAAAGCTCGGCGCGCGTCTGCAGCGTGTCGATGATGTTCTTCTGCGTGCCTTCGCGACGCACGGTTTCGTAGAAATGCAAAGCGGCCTTGTTCATTGCGCGATAGGCGCCGCAGCAGTACAGGGCGATATCGACCCCGGCGGAACGCAGGTCGTCGGTGGTGAAGAAAGGCGTGGAACCGAATTCGGTCAGGTTCGCGAGGATCGGCACCTTCACCGCCGCCTTGACCTTGCGGTAGTCGTCCAGCGACTTCATGGCTTCCGGGAACACCATGTCGGCGCCCGCTTCGACGTAGGCGACGGCGCGCTCGATGGCGGCATCCAGACCTTCGACCGCGGCGGCGTCGGTGCGCGCCATCAGCACGAACGACGCATCGGTGCGCGCGTCGACGGCGGCCTTGATGCGATCGACCATTTCGGCCTTCGTCACCACTTCCTTGCCCGGCCGGTGACCGCAACGTTTCTGTCCGACCTGGTCTTCCATATGCACGGCGGCAACGCCGACGTTGATGAAGGACCTGATCGTGCGGCCGATGTTGAAAGCGCCGCCCCAGCCGGTATCGATATCGACCAGCAAGGGCATGCCCGTGGCGTCGACGATGCGGCGCGCGTCGGTCAATACGTCTTCCATCGTGCTGATGCCGAGGTCCGGCACGCCGAGCGAATTGGCGGCGACGCCGCCGCCCGACAGGTACAAGGCCTTGTAGCCCGTGCGCTTGGCCATCAGGCCGGCATAGGCGGTGATCGCGCCCATCACCTGCAGCGGGGATTCGGCGGCGACGGCGGCGCGGAATCGCGCGCCAGCAGTAGCATTCGATGTCATTTCGTCTCCTCGCAATGGCGAAGGCGACCTCACGGTCGCCTTCGTCGTATCCAAGCGATCAGCCCAGCAGCGATGCCACGCCGGCGCGCTCTTCTTCCAGCTCGGCCAACGTCTTGTTCATCATTTCGCGGCTGTAGTCGTCGATGGCCAGACCCTGCACGATCTCGTACTTGCCGTCCTTGCAGGTCACCGGGAAGCCGTACATCACGTCCTTCGGGATGCCATAGCTGCCATCCGACGGAATACCCATCGTGGCCCACTTGCCGTCGGTGCCCAGCACCCAGTCGCGCACATGGTCGATGGCGGCATTGGCCGCCGACGCCGCCGAACTCAGTCCACGCGCTTCGATGATCGCCGCGCCGCGCTTGCCGACCTTCGGGATGAAGGTTTCGCGGTTCCAGGCTTCGTCGCCGATCTTGTCCTTCAACGAGGCGCCGCCGACGGTGGCGAAACGATAGTCCGGGTACATGGTCGGGCTGTGGTTGCCCCACACGACCAGCTTCTCGATGGCCGCGACATCGACGCCGGCCTTGATCGCCAGCTGCGACAGCGCGCGGTTGTGGTCCAGGCGCAGCATGGCGGTGAAGTTCTTGGCCGGCAGGTCGGGCGCCGACTTCATGGCGATGTAGGCGTTGGTGTTGGCCGGGTTG
>CAYWHO010000368.1:0-1997 GCA_964458195.1 uncultured Arenimonas sp. | reverse complement strand
TCGAGGAAATAGTCGCCGCCGGTGAAATCCTCCAGCAGGCCGGCGATGTTGAGGAAGGTAGTCTTGCCTGAGCCCGAGGGCCCGGTCACGGCGACGAACTCGCCGTCCTTCACATGGATGTCGAAGCCGCGCAGCGCGTGCGTTTCGATCATGTGCGTGCGGTAGACCTTGCTGAGCTGGTTCATCTTGAGCATGTCGCTTCCTTCTTCCTCGGGCGTTTGTTCGGGGCGGCCGGGGCCGCGGACTAGGGTCGGTCAGTCGTTGATGGAGACGCGCTCGGCGTCGTCGAAGCTGTCGGTGCCGGCGATGACGACGCGCTCGCCGGGTTGCAGGCCAGACAGGACCTCGACGGCGTTGACGCTGGTCGCGCCGAGTTGCACGGGCTTGCGCACGGCGATGTCGCCGTCCATCACGTAGGCGAAGCGTCCGCCGCCGTCCTCGACGAAGGGACCGCGCGGCAGCATCACCACGTTGGGTTTCTCCTCGATCAGGATGCGGGCGCTGACGCGCTGGTTCTGGCGCAGGCCGGCCGGCTGCTTGCCGTCGAAACGCACGCGGGCGAGCACCTGGTTGCGCACGACTTCCGGCGAAATGGCCGACAGCTTGCCGGTGGCCTTGATCGCGCCGATGCTCACTTCGGCCGAAAGGCCGAGGCCGAGGTCGTCGGCATAACTCTCCGGAATCTCGAGTTCCACTTCGAGCTGCGACAGGTCCACCACGGTCATCAGCGCGGTATTGGCGGCGACGACGGCGCGGTCGGCGACCGACAGCGTGCCGATGACGCCATCGACCGGGGCGCGCACATTGAGTTCGTCGACGCGACGCTGCACGTCGGCGACGGTCAGGCGTTGGCGCTCGAGTTGGCTGAGGCGGGTCTTGAGTTCCAGGCCGACATCGGCGATTTCCAGCCCCGAGGCCTGTGCCGCCTGCTTGCTGCGGATCTGCGCCGATTTCAGCGCGTCCTGTGCGCGCAGGTATTCGACCTCGGCGATCGCGCCGGCCTTGTAGCCGCGCTCCGTGCGCTGGAGGATGCGTTCGGCGCCGAGACGCGCCACTTCGGCTTCATCGGCATCGCGGCGCGCGACCAGCTTCTGCTTCTCGGCGAGGATGCGCTGGCGCGCCACCTCCGCTTCGAGCTGTTCGAGGCTGGCCTTCTCGCGCGCGAGTTCGTTGCTCAGGTCCGGCGAGTCGAGGACGGCGAGCACATCGCCCTTCTTGACCGTGTCGCCGGCATGGATCTTCAGCGTCACCGTGCTGATCGCGGGGGCGTACAGGGTCGGGCTGACGGCGGCGACGACGCGGCCGTTGACGGCGGCGTCGCGAATCAGCGTGCCGCGGCTGACTTCAGCGATACGCAAGCGCGAAGCGTCCACGGAACGTTCGCTCGACAGCCAGCCCGACAAAAGGAAGACCGTCAGCGCGAGCAGGGCGATCGCGCCCAGCAGCCAGGCGAGCTTTTTCTTCGCTGCCGCGCCGGCCGGTGCGGCGATGACGTGGTCCTGGGCGGAGGTGTCGCGGATCATCGGTCGTTCTCGATTGAGGCAGGACCCTCAAAGCAGGAGCTGTGCCAACCGACAAAATACTGATTGCTAAGGATTTTCTTTTGTCCTGAGGCCTGTCCGGGCTGTCCGCCAGCTGTCCGCGGAGACGGGCGCGGACGCGGGCGACGACCGCTGCGAAAGCGCAGGCGCTAAAATCGCTCACCCTCAGCGAGGTAATGCCATGTGCGGAATTGTCGGTGCGATCGCCCAACGGGACGTGGTGCCTTTCCTGGTCGACGGCCTGAAGCGACTCGAATACCGCGGTTACGATTCCGCCGGCCTGGCGGTGTTGTCGGATGAACTCAAGCGCGTGCGTCGTACCGGGCGCGTATCCGAGATGGAAGGCGCGGCGCAGAGCGAAGGCCTGCATGGCGTGCTCGGCATCGGCCATACGCGCTGGGCCACGCACGGCGGCGTCACCGAAGGCAACGCGCACCCGCACATCAGCGACGGCGA
>CAYWHO010000367.1:0-2000 GCA_964458195.1 uncultured Arenimonas sp. | reverse complement strand
GCATTCCGGTGCTCTGGGCCTCCAACTTCAGCCTCGGCGTCGCGGTTCTGGAGGATCTGGTGGCCCGCGCCTCCCGTGCCTTGCCGGATTGGTCGGCGCGCATCGTCGAAACGCACCATGTGCACAAGCTCGATGCGCCCTCGGGTACGGCCCTGACCCTGGCCCAGGCCGCCGAAGCGGTATCCGGGCGCATGCCGGCCATCGAATCGATCCGCGAAGGCGAGGTGGTGGGCGATCACCTCGTCCTGTTCGAGGGCCGGGCCGAGCGTCTGGAGCTGCGGCACTCGGCGGGCGACCGCGATATCTTCGCAGCCGGCGCCCTGGAGGCGGCCCTCAGGCTGGCCGGGCGTTCTGCAAGGCTGTGGCGGCTGCCGGAGCTGGTTTTCGGCCCGGAATGAGGCCGGCTGAATAAATGTTGCACTGCAAAATGATGTTTTCCGAAAGATTGGTCACAGTTAGGCAGTCCGCTACCCGCGGCATAACCACATTGGGGATGTAAACCATGAAATCCATGAAGCTTCTCGCCGCCGCCCTGGCCCTCGGCCTCGCCACTCAGGCCCAGGCCGCTTCCGTCGACCGCCAGGAAGACGCGCGTACCAATAGCCCGAAGGTCAGCTTCGTCGACGCCATCACCGGTCAGAAGCAGAGCCTCGTCCGCTGCGGCGTGGCCAACCCCACGGTCGCCGAGCGCGACGCGATGGAGCGCAAGCTGCAGGATTTCCGCCGCAGCCCTGACTATTTCTCCAAGGTCAACAGCTTGGCTGCGGACAAGATCATCCCGGTCTATTTCCACATGATCACCACGAACAGCGGCGCGGGTGCGGGCACCCAGCAGCAGCTGATCGATCAGGTCGCCGTGCTGAATGCTGCCTATGCCGGTTCGGGCTTCCAGTTCACGCTGGCCGGTTCGCATATCGTCAAGAACACGACCTGGTACAACGGCTGCGCCAAGTCCTCGATCGAGCGTGCGATGAAGAAGGCGCTTGCGGTCAACCCGAAGGAAACCTTCAACGTCTACACCTGTGGTCTGGGTTCGGGCCTGCTCGGTTATGCCACCTTCCCGAACTACTACGCCGAAAACAGCTTCATGCACGGCGTGGTGATGCTCAATGGCGCCCTGCCGGGCGGTTCGGCCAGCGGCTACAACGGCGGCGACACGCTGACGCACGAAGCCGGTCACTACCTGGGCCTGTACCACACCTTCCAGGGCGGTTGCGTGGAGCCGGGCGACCAGGTCGCCGATACGCCGGCCGAAGCGGCCCCGAACTTCACCTGCACCCCGACCGACTCCTGCCCGCAGGAGGGCGTGGATCCGGTCACCAACTACATGGACTACGGCAACGACGCTTGCATGACCAACTTCACTGCCAACCAGTGGACGCGCATGCAGGAACAGGTCGCCCTGTACAAGCCGAACCTCGGCCAGTAATCGATCTACACAGGCTTCACGGAACGCCCGGCTTCGGCCGGGCGTTTCTTTTTGGCGCCCTTGCGGCTAAAATTCCCGCTCGCCTGAACCCCGAATCAGCCACGAACCTGGCTCCGCCTCGTTCGCGGTTCGTCTCAGCCCGAAGAACCGGGCGGGGTTCTCCCAACCGAGGCGAGCATCCGTGACCCAAAACGCCATCCTTGCCCTCGAAGACGGCACAGTATTCGAGGGTATTTCCGTCGGCGCGCCCGGCCTGTCCATCGGCGAAGTGGTCTTCAATACCGCCATCACCGGCTACCAGGAGATCCTCACCGATCCCTCCTACGCGCGCCAGCTGGTCACGCTGACCTATCCGCACATCGGCAACACCGGCTGCACCAGCCAGGACGACGAAGCCAGCGACGTGTTCGCCGCCGGGTTGATCGTGCGCGACGTGCCGCGTCGCCCGAGCAACTGGCGCAGCCAGGTGGCCTTGCCGGACTGGCTCAAGGCGCGCGGCGTGGTCGCCATCGCCGATATCGACACGCGCCGCCTGACGCGGCTGCTGCGCACCCAGGGCGCGCAAAACGGC
>CAYWHO010000366.1:0-2013 GCA_964458195.1 uncultured Arenimonas sp. | reverse complement strand
ATAATCCCCAGTTGTAGGAATTGAATTCTCCCCACCCATCGATGATCGGGAGATCACAGATGGATGGAAAGGAAGACGGATGTGCCGTGCCGGCTACCTTGTCCGTGCCCGAGGTGGGCGCGGAGGGGCCGGTGATCAGCAGGGAACGATGGGAGGCGCTGCGGCGCCTCCGGGGGGAGGGTCGGTCGGTGTCGGAGATCGCGCGGTCGACCGGACTGGATCGGAAGACGGTGCGTGCGGCCCTGGCCAAGGGGGCGTGGCATCCGTATCGGCGGACGCCGGTGGCGGCGACGCTGCTCTCGGCACACGCGGGGTGGCTCGCGGAGCGGGCGCCGCAGGTGCACTACTCGGCCCGCATCCTGTTCCAGGAACTGCGCGCCGGACGCGGCTACGAGGGCGGCTACGACACGGTGCGCAACGCGATACGACCGCTGCGGGCCGAGGCGGCGGTGGCCTCGCTGACGCAACGGCGCTTCGAGACCGAAGCGGGCGAGCAGGCGCAGGTCGACTGGGGCCAGGTGCGGGTGCGCTTCGACAGCGGGCCGGCGGCCATTCACGTCTTCGTGATGACGCTCGGCTTCTCGCGCCGGGCGTGGGCGGAGGGCTACGAGCACGAGCGCATCGACTCGCTGCTCTGCGCGCACGAGCACGCGTTCGAGCACTTCGGCGGCCACACCGCGGAGATCCTCTACGACCGCATGCGCACGGTGGTGATCGGCAGCGTTGAGGGCAAGCCACGCTGGAACGCCAACTTCGAGTCGTTTGCCCGGCATTGGGGCTTCGAGCCGCGGCTGTGCCGGCCGTACCGGGCCCAAACCAAGGGCAAGGTCGAATCCGGGGTGAAGTACGTGAAGCGCAACTTCCTTCCGGGTCGCACATTTCGGGATCTGGCCGACTTCAACGCCCAGCTTGCCGCCTGGCAGGCGGAGATTGCGGACATCCGTATCCATGGCACCACCCACGAACGGCCGGTCGACCGCTTCGCCCGCGAGGCGGCCGCCCTGGTCGACACGCGCGGCCACCCGAGCTACTTCCAGGCACTGCGGCGCAGCCGGGTGGTCGCCGAGGACTGGCTGGTGGCGATTGACGCCAACCGCTACTCGGTGCCGTGGCGGCTGATCGGCAAGACGGTCGAGGTGGTGCGCGTCGGCGAGTGCTGGCAGATCTCCCATCGGGGAAAGGTCGTTGCCGAGCATCCGATCCTCGCCGGCCGCCATCAACTGCGCGTCGATCCGGCGCACGGCCCCGGCGCGGTGGCACGCAACGCCCGCACCCGATACGGCGACAGCCCGGCGACGGGGTCGCCGACCGCCCGGTTGCACGACATCGAGGTCCGCGACCTCGCCGTCTACGAGCAGCTGCTGGAGGTCGCATGAACCCGGCCCAGCTCGAACGCCTCGGCGAGTACCTCCTGAAGCTGCGCCTGTTCAAGAGCCGCGAGCGACTCGAGGCGCTGTTGCAGGACGCGGCGGCGAAGGAGCTCGTCTATTCGGACTTCCTCGAACAGGTTCTCTCCGAGGAGGTCAGCGCCAAGACCAGCAAGAACGTGGCCATGCGCACCGCCATGGCCCGCTTCCCGTTCGTGAAGCCGCTGGAAACGTTCGATTTCGGCTACCAGCCCTCGATCGATAAGAAACAGGTCCAGGCGCTCGCCTCCTGCCATTTCATCGAGCACGGCGACAACGTGCTGGTGCTCGGGCCGCCAGGGGTGGGGAAAACGCATCTGGCCGTCGCTTTGGGGTTGAAGGCAATCGAGACCGGCTATCGCGTCCTGTTCGCGACGGCTGCAAACCTGATCGCCACGCTCACCAAGGCGCACGGCGAGGGCCGGCTCGACGAGAAGCTCAAGTTCTACACGACGCCGCGCCTCTTGATCATCGATGAAATCGGCTACCTGCCGATCGACCGGCTGGGCGCCAACCTGTTCTTCCAGCTGATCAGCCGGCGTTACGAGCGCGGACCGATGATCCTCACCAGCAACCAGAGCTTCGCGGCCTGGGGCGACGTGTTCGG
>CAYWHO010000365.1:0-2028 GCA_964458195.1 uncultured Arenimonas sp. | reverse complement strand
AGTGGGGCTGGTTCAACCTCAGTACGCACTACCCGTGGATCGGCATGCGCACGGCTTCCGCCGACGATGCGCATGTCGAATACTTCCGCGGTTTGCGCAACCCGATCGCGGTGAAGGTGGGGCCGTCGGTCACGCCTGAGCAATTGCTGCGCCTGATCGACGTGCTCAATCCCGACAACGAGCCGGGCAGGTTGAGCCTGATCCAGCGCATGGGTGCGGGCAAGGTGGCCGAGAAGCTGCCATCGCTGATCGCCGCCGTGCAGCGCGAAGGCAAGCGCGTGCTCTGGGTCTGCGACCCGATGCACGGCAACACCGAAAGCACGTCCAACGGCTACAAGACGCGACGTTTCGACAATATCCGCAGCGAGCTGGAGCAGAGTTTCGACCTGCACGCCGCGAACGGTTCGCGCCTCGGCGGCGCGCACCTGGAGTTGACCGGCGAGAACGTCACCGAATGCCTCGGCGGCGCCCGCGAGCTCACCGAAGCCGATCTCGAGCGCGCCTATCGTTCCACCGTCGATCCGCGCCTGAACTACGAGCAGTCGCTTGAGATCGCCATGCTGATCGTGCGCAAGCAGGGCCAGCTCGCCGCACCGGCGAAAGCCTGATGCGCATGCGGCGCTGGCTGCTGGCGTCGCTGCTCCTGCTGCCCGCTGCGATGAATGTCGCGGCGCAGGAAACACCGCGGATCGAGGCATCCCCTTCACAGGCTTCCGTCCCGGCGGCAGGTGCACCGAAGATTGAAGCGCTTCCTTCGCCGGTCACGGTGCGCCTGCGCGGCCTGTCGGCCGTCGACGCCAACATCGCCTGGGCCAGCGGTCGCGAGGGCACGGTGCTGCGCACCGTCGATGCGGGAAAGACCTGGTCGGTATTCAAGCTGCCGGGTGCGGAGAAGCTCGACTTCCGCGATGTCGAAGGCTTCAGCGCCGACGAGGCGGTGATTCTCAGCATCGGGCCGGGCGAGGATTCGCGTGTCTATCGCACCAGCGATGGAGGCAAGACCTGGATATTGACGTTGCGGAATACCGATCCGAAGGCGTTTTTCGACTGTTTCGATTTCGACGGGCCTGAGGAGCGTTTGCTCGGCGATCCTGTCGATGGCCGATTCCAGCTTTTAGGTACAACCGATAGTGGAAAGTCGTGGTCGGCGATGAAGGGGCCGGAAGCAGTCGAGGGCGAGGCGGCATTCGCAGCCAGCGGGAGCTGTGTGAAGCACGAGTCGTGGCAGAATCCGTCAATCGATGACAAATGGTCCGACGTGAGGCTGACGATCCTGGTTTCCGGTGGCAACGCGCCTCGAGTGCACTGGGGTCGAGAGAGTGGTGGTGAGCTCAGGTGGTTGGCTAGCAAAATTGACGGAGACACGAAAGCGTCTTCGGCAGGTTACTTTTCCATTGCTGCCGGGAGACTAGGACCGCTCGCCGTTGGTGGCGACTTCAAGAAGGAAAACGATCCGGGCCGGGCCATGGTGCTAGGCAGGGGCGTTGCTCACTACGCGTTCGATACCGGGCGAACCACGCCGGCACACACCAGTAGGTTGGAAAACGATGAAGTCTATGTGCCCGAGCGGAAGATACGAGAAATCAAGGCGTCCGTTTTTCTAACGCCCTCGGCGCTCGATGCGCCTCGGGGGTACCGCTCCGGCGCTGCGTGCTCCGGGAAACAGTTCATTTGCGTCGCCACTGGCCCTGGCGGCAGCGATGCATGGGACGGCAAGCAATGGTCGGTGCTTGAAGGCGCCGGCTACGACAGCGTCGATGTCGCCGGTGGGGTGTTCTGGTTCAGCGGCGATGGCGGGCGGCTCGGTCGCCTGGTGATGCCTGCCGAGCAGGAATGAACTCCAGCCTCCCGTAGAACGGGAGGCGGAAAGGTCGGGTTAGAGCGACGGCTTGTACTCCGGTGCCTTGCGCGCCTTCGTTTTCTGCTCGAACGCGAAAGCGAAGCCCAGCAGCTCCGGTTCGCTGTACGGCCGACCCATGAAGGTGATGCCGAGCGGCAGCCCCTGCACGTCGCCGGACGGTACCGAGA
>CAYWHO010000364.1:0-2057 GCA_964458195.1 uncultured Arenimonas sp. | reverse complement strand
AGTTCGAACAGGCTGGCCCAGAAATCGCGACGCGATTCCGGATCGACCGCGCTGGTCGGTTCGTCGAGCAAAAGCAGTTCCGGTTCGTGCAGCACCGAACCGGCCAGGGCGAGGCGCTGCTTCTGCCCGCCCGACATCGTGCCGGCCAGCTGCTTGCGGCGGTCGCCGAAGTGGTAACGCTCGATCATCTCGTCCACGCGCTGCACGGCGAGCTTGCGCGGCAGATCGTGCACGGCGGCGAGGAACTGCAGGTTCTCCTGCACCGTCAGGTCTTCGTACAGCGAGAACTTCTGCGTCATGTAGCCGATGCGCTTCTTCAGCGCCTCGGCCTGTTCGGGAATGCGCAGGCCCAGCACTTCCACTTCGCCCGCGCTCGGCGTCAGCAGGCCGCAGAGCATGCGCAGCGTCGTGGATTTGCCCGAGCCGTTCGGGCCGAGGAAGCCATAGACCTGGCCGCGCGGCACCATCAGGTCCACGTGGTCCACCGCGACCAGCGCACCGAAACGCTTGGTCAATCCGCGCGAGCGGATGGCGATGTCGCTGTCGCGCGGCGCGTTCATCGCGCCGGCCGCGCCTGCACCGGCAAACCGACCGGCAGACTGTTCGCTTCGCTGTCTTCCAGCACCAGTTCCGCGCGGTAAACGAGGCGGCTGGCGTCGTCGCCGGTCAGCGCGTAGTAGGGCGTGAACGAGGCTTCGCTGGAAATCGCGCGCACATGCGCCCGCCACTCGCGCTCGACGCCTTCCACCGTCAGCACGTACTTCTGCCCTTCCTTCACCTTGGCGCGTTCGCTGGCCGGCACGAAGACGCGTGCATAAGGCGCATCGCCGACCAGCAGGCTGGCGAGGTTCGCGCCCAGCGGCGGCTGGTCGCCCGGCTTGAAGGGCAGGGCATCCACGCGCGCATCGCGCGGCGCATGCACCTCGAGCTTGGCCGCGCTCAGGCGCAGCTCGGCCAATGCCGCTTCGGCGGATTTCACCGCCGCTTCGGCCTGCGCCAGTTGTTCGCTGCGCGTGCCCTGCGTGAGTTCGCGCAATTGCGCCTGCGCAGCAGCAACGGCCGCTTCGCTGCGGTCGCGCGTGGCGCGCGCGCTGTCCAGCGTGGAGCGCGCCACCAGTTGTTTGCCGGCGAGCTCGGCCTGGCGCGCGTACTGCTTGCGCGCTTCGTCGCGCGCGGCAACGGCGCTGGCCACGTCGGCCCGCGCGGCGTCCAGTGTTTCGCGGCGCGCACCGTTCGCCAATTCCGACAAACGCGCCTGCTGCTGTTCGAGCTGCGCTTGCGCTTGGGCAATGCGCGCCTGCATGTGTCGCCCGTCCAGGCGCAGCAAGCGCTCGCCGGCTTTCACGCGCGCGCCTTCCTGCACGTCCAGCGCCAACACCGGCTCGCTGGCTTCGGCCGGCAATGCGATGCGGTCCCATTCCAGCGTGCCCAGCAACAGGCCTTCGGTTTTCGAATGGCAGGCGCCGAGCAAAAGCACGGCGGCCAGCGCGCCGAAGCGCAGGCGATCAATTCGCATCGTGGTTCTCCAGGCCCTGCCGCAGCAGGGCGAGCGTATGGCTCTGCATCTTTTTCGTATCGATATCGCCGGCATCGAAGATGCGGCTCCAGATCGGCCGGCCGGCGAGCGGGAACATCGTCAGGCCGATCAGCGACACCACCGTCAGGCGCGGATCGAGCGCGGGGTTGAGGCGGCCGGCTTTCTGTTCGGCGGCGAAATGCTGCGCCAGCTTCTGCGGCAACTGCGGCGCCACCTGGCCGAGCATGAACTCCCGCAAGGCCCCGCCTTCGCTGAGGATCTCGCGCACCCACAGCGCCGGCAGCCAGGGATGGCGCTCGACCACGGCGTACATGCCGGCGACGAAACGCGTGAGCAGATCGCCCTGCGCTTCGCCGGCGATGGCCATCGCCATTTCGCCGACCACCGGCAGCAGGCGTTCCTGCAGCACCGCGGCCAGCAGGTTGTCCTTGCTGCCGAAGTAGTAATGCACCAGGGCCGGCGTGACCCCGGCGGCCTTGGCCACATCGCGCAGCGGCGTGGCGGCGATGCCCTGGGCGAC
>CAYWHO010000363.1:0-2059 GCA_964458195.1 uncultured Arenimonas sp. | reverse complement strand
CCGATCAGCAGCAATTCACTGAAACCGACGTCGAACATCGGTCGCCGCCCGACTCAATGCCCGTCGGCTTTGTCGTCCGGCTTCTTGTCGTCCTCGTTGCCGAGGCGCTTGTCGGCCGGCGGCGGGTCCTCGCCCTGCATGCCCTTCTTGAAGCCGCGCATTGCATCGCCCAGGTCCTTGCCGATGTTCGGCAGGCGCTTGGTGCCGAAAATCAGCACCACGATCACCAGGACGATGATCCAGTGGATGAGGCTCATGCTGCCCATGGCGGCTTACCTGTCTGTTCGCGTTAGACGCCCATGATAGCGCAGGGCGGGTTTCGGACCGGCCGGCCCCGGTTCACTGGGCGGCTTCGGGCTGCTTCAGGGTGCTTTCCTCGAGGCGGTCGCGGAACCCGACCACGGCATCGGACGGACGTTCGCTGCGGCCCTCGAAAATGGCGCGCGGGGTCGTACCCGAGCCATACACCGCTTCGTTGGACTTGTTGTCGATGCGCAAAGCGGTACCGTCCAGCGAAACGCCGGCGAACAGGCCGCGGGCACGCGAGTAGCTGTAGATCTCTGCCTTGAGCTGCTCGTCCGTACTGGCCTGGGCGCTGCGACCGACCGGACCGGCGGCGGCGCTGGCATCGGCGCCGAGGGTGAACTTGCCGCCGACGATGGAATCGACGCCGCGCGCGGTCTTGAAGACCAGCACCACGTCGGCCGACTGCACGCCGGCCTGGAAACCGACGCTGCCGCCGGTGAGGGTGACGAAGCTCGGGTTCGACCAGCTGCCGTCGGCGCCGCGCACGGCGATGAGGCCGCGGCCGCGACGACCGGCGGCGACGAAGCCGACCTTCACCACATTCGGGATGACCGCGATCGCGTGCGCTTCGCTGAGCAGCTTGGTGGGGATCGACTCCTCCGGAATGCGCAGGATCTCCCCGAGCACGCGGCTGGCCTCGCTGGCGCGCTCGTCCTCGACCCGACCGGCGGAGGCGGGCAGGGAAACGCTGAGCAAGGCGAGCAGGGCGAAAAGGATGCGGCGCATGGGGACTCTCCAGGGGACGTGGCGGCAGTATTGCGCAGGGCGATGAATCGCGGTCGAACCGCGGGGCCCGGGACGATGATAATTTGACGGCCTTGTCCGCGAACAGTTCCCGAGCGCCGCCTCCCGATGAGTTCCCGTTTCCGCGACGCCACCATTCCCGACGCTCCCGCTCGCCAGGCCCTGCTCCTGGCCAACCTCGGTACGCCGCAGGCGCCGACCGCAGGCGCGGTGCGGCGCTATCTCGGCGAGTTCCTGCACGACTACCGCGTGGTCGAGATGAGCCGCTGGCTGTGGTGCCCGCTGCTGCATTTCGCCATCCTGCCGCTGCGCGCGCGCAAGGTCGCGCGCGCCTATGCCTCGATCTGGACGCCGCAGGGCTCGCCCCTGCTGGCGCATAGCCGCGCGCTGGCGACGGCACTGCAGGCGCAGCTGCCGGATTTCGACGTGCGCCTGGGCATGCGTTACGGCGAGCCCTCCATCGCCTCGGCCCTGCGCGAACTGCAATCGCGCGGCGTGGAGAAACTGCTCGTGCTGCCCCTGTATCCGCAGTATTCGGCCAGCACCACCGCCGCCGTGTTCGATGCGGTGGCGAACGAACTCGGGCGCTGGCGCCGCGTGCCGGAACTGCGTCTGGTCGGCGATTACCACGACGACGAAGGCTGGCTCGACGCGCTGACCGCGAGCGTGCAATCGCACTGGGACCTGCATGGTCGCGGCGAAAAGCTGCTGCTGTCTTTCCATGGCCTGCCGCAACGCTTCGTGACCGCCGGCGACCCGTATGCGCGGCAATGCGAAGCCGGAGCGCAGAAACTCGCAGCGCGCCTGGGTCTCGCCGCGGACCAATGGCAGCTTTCCTACCAATCACGCTTCGGACGCGAGGCCTGGCTGACGCCGTATACCGACCACGTATTGCGCGACTGGGGCGCACGGGGCATCAAGCGCATCGACGTGCTCTGCCCCGGCTTCGCCGCCGACTGCCTCGAAACGCTGGAAGAGATCGCGATGCAGAACGCGCGCCTGTTCGGCG
>CAYWHO010000362.1:0-2061 GCA_964458195.1 uncultured Arenimonas sp. | reverse complement strand
CCATGCCCCTGCAGCAAGGCCGCGATCTGTTTCTGCCGCATCAGGAAACGTTCGAACGCGCGCTGTTCGCGTAGCGCATCGACATCCGTCGGGGCAAAGCCCTGCGCTTTCCATTCGGCGAAGTCGAAACGCGCGATGCGCGCTTCGCCCTCGCGCCACGACACCCGCGGCTCCGGCGGCGCATCCAGCACGAAGTCTTCTTCCGGTGCGAGCAAGGCGGTCTCGATCAGCGGCCACAAGGCGGCCAGGCCGGCGTGCTCGTACTGCATCGCCGTCATCGCGGCGAGGTCGTGCGCGGTGAGATAGCGCGCGTGTTCGATCGTCGCGCCGAAGCTGCGCTGCGCCAGCAGCGCTGTGTCGGCGCCGGCCATGCCGGTTTCGAGCAAGGTTTCTTCCAGCGCCGCACCGACCTGCGCCATCGTCGCGCCGTCGCCGCGCAGCACGAAGGGCAACAGGCGCAGCGGGCCTCCCGCATAGTCGGGCTCCGGCGACAGCGAGGCGGGCAGGACGCCATCGCGCGCGCCGAACGCGATCACGCGCGCATCGCCGCGCGCCGGGGCCTGCGCGATCAGTCGTTCGATCTCCGCATGGCGCGGCCAACCCGGGCGCAACAATTCGACCGGATCGAACAGCGCCGCCACCAGGCCCAGGTCCAGCGCGGCGGCGGCCGGGACGAAACGCGCGAGGTCGCGGGCCATCAAGCCGGCCAGTTCGCCCGCCTCGGCCTGATCGACGAAGACACGCCCCGGGCTGGTGCCGGGGCTCAGTTCCAGGGCCAGGGCGCCCAGGCAGGAAAGACGGTCGGGCATGGTTTCCATACGCCAGGGTTTGGAATCCCCGGGCGAGGCCGGTAAGCTAGGGAATCCCGACATTATGCCAGCGCCCCGGCGCCGGCCCGGCCGCAAGGAACCGTCATGAAACCCGCCCGTCGCGTCGCCATCCTCGGTGGCGTCCGCATTCCCTTCGTCAAGAACAACACCGCCTATTTCGATGTCGGCAATGTCGGCATGTCGATCACCACGCTCGGCGCATTGGTGGAAAAGTTCGGCCTGCACGGCGAAGTGCTCGGCGAAGTCGCGATGGGCGCGGTGCTCAAGCACTCGTCCGACTGGAACCTCGCGCGCGAGGCGACGCTGTCCTCCGGCCTGTCGCCGATGACGCCGGGCATCACCCTGCAGCGCGCCTGCGGTACCGGTCTCGACAGCGTCGTCGCCATCGCCAACAAGATCGCGCTCGGCCAGATCGAGGTCGGCATCGGCGGCGGTTCCGACACCACCTCCGACGTGCCGATCGCGGTGAATCCGCGCCTGCGTCGCCGCCTGCTCAACGCCAACATGGCGAAGAGTTTCGGCCAGCGCATCGGCGCCCTGCTCAAGGGCTTCTCGTTTTCCGAACTCAAGCCGGAATTCCCCGGCGTCGGCGAGCCGCGCACCGGCAAGTCCATGGGCCAGCATTGCGAGATGATGGCGAAGGAATGGCAGATCCCGCGCGAAGCGCAGGACCAGCTCACTTTCGAATCGCACCGCAAGGCCGCCGCCGCTTACGAGCGCGGTTTCTTCGACGACCTCGTCGTGCCGTTCCGCGGACAGAAGCGCGACGGCATCCTGCGCCCCGACACCACCCTGGAAAAACTCGCGACGCTCAAGCCCGCCTTCGACAAGACCTCCGGCAAGGGCACGCTGACCGCGGGCAATTCGACCAATCTTTCCGATGGCGCTTCGGCGGCGCTGCTCAGTTCGGAAGAATGGGCGCAGGCGCATGGCAAGGAAATCCAGGCCTATCTGGTCGACGCGCAGGTCGCGGCGATCGATTTCGTCGGCGGCGAAGGCCTGCTGATGGCGCCGTGCTGGGCGGTGGCGCAGCTGCTCAAGCGCAATAATCTTTCCCTGCAGGATTTCGACTTCTACGAAATCCACGAAGCCTTCGCCGCCCAGGTGCTGTGCACGCTGAAGGCGTGGGAAGACGAGAAGTTCTGCAAGGAAAAACTCGGCCTGGACGCGGCGCTCGGCAGCATCGACCGCAGCAAGCTCAACGTCGTCGGCAGCTCCCTCGCGGTCGGCC
>CAYWHO010000361.1:0-2067 GCA_964458195.1 uncultured Arenimonas sp. | reverse complement strand
CATGGCGCCACCGTCGGCCGCCTCGATCCCGTCGCGCTCTTCTACCTGCGCTCGCGCGGCATCGACGAGACGCAGGCGCGCGCCCTGCTGACCCAGGCCTTCCTGCGCGAAGCGCTGTCGCCGCTGCCGGAGCTCGCCGGCATGGAGGCATTGATGCAGCGCTTGGAAACGCGGCTGGCGGCTCTGGGGAACGCGGCATGACCGACAAGACGGTTTCCGCCTCACCCCAACCCTCTCCCCGCCCGGCGGGAGACGGTGAAAAGTCCTGGAACGCTTTGCGCGCCGATTTCCCGGTGCTCGAACGCAGGATCAACGGCAAGCCGCTGGTTTATCTCGACTCGGCCAACACCTCGCAAAAACCGCAGGCCGTGATCGATGCGGTGGACGATTTCTATCGCGCCCACAACGCCAATGTTTCGCGGGCGGTGCATACCCTGGGTACCGAAGCGACCGAGGCCTACGAAGGCGCGCGCCGGCGGCTCGCCGCCTTCCTCAACGTGCGCCCGGCCGACCTGGTGCTGACTTCCGGCACGACGCAGGCGATGAACCTGGTCGCCTACAGCCATGCGCTGCCGACCCTGAAAGCCGGGGACGCCATCCTGCTGACGCGCATGGAGCACCACGCCAACATCGTGCCCTGGCAGCTGATCGCCGAGCGCGTCGGCGCGCGCATCAAGGTCGCCGAGATCACCCCCGAAGGCGAGCTCGACCTCGACGCCCTGCGCAAGGCGATGACGCCGGACGTGAAGCTGTTCGGCCTCGCGCATGTCTCGAACGTACTCGGCACCGTCAACCCCGTCGCCGAAATCTGCCGCGAGGCGCGCCGACGGGGCATCGTGACGGTGATCGACGGATCGCAGGCGGTGCCGCACCGCCCGGTCGATATCCCGTCGCTAGGCTGCGACTTCTACGCTTTCACCGGCCACAAGATGCTCGGACCCACCGGTACCGGCGGCCTGTGGGCTCGGCGCGAACATCTCGAAGCGATGCCGCCCTTCTTCGGCGGCGGCGAAATGATCCGCGAAGTGCGTTTCGAGAAGACCACGTTCAACGATCCGCCGCACAAATTCGAGGCCGGCACGCCGAACATCGCCGGCGTGATCGGGCTCGGCGCCGCGGTCGACTACCTGTCGAAGATCGGCATGGCCGCGATTGATGCGCGCGAACAGGCCTTGCTGGCGCATGCGAAGCAGCGGCTCGAAGCGATTGCGGGATTACGCATCATCGGTAATGCCCGCGAGAAAGCCGCGGTTATTTCCTTCCTGGTCGAAGGCGCGCATGCGCACGACCTCGCCACCCTGCTCGACATCGAGGGCATCGCCGTGCGTTCCGGCCATCATTGCGCGCACCCCTTGATGCAGTACTACGGCGTCCCGGCCACCTGCCGCGCTTCGCTGGCTTTCTACAACACCTTCGAGGAAGTGGACGCGCTGGCCGATGGCATCGCCAAGGTCCGCAAGCTCCTCGCCTGACTCCGGTAAAACGCCCCATGTCCGACCTCCAGTTCCGCGCCGCCACTTCCGCCGATACCGCCGCCGTCGTCGCCCTGGTCGAATCGGCCTATCGCGGCGACGCCAGTCGTGCCGGCTGGACCACCGAGGCCGATTTCCTCGATGGTCGCCGCACCGGTGCGGACGATATCGAAGCGATCCTGTGCAAACCGCGAAGCCGGCTGCTGCTGGCCGAACGCGATGGCGCGCTGATCGCCTGCGCCCATGTCGCGGTCGAAGACGAAGCGGGGTATTTCGGCATGTTCTCGGTCGATCCGCAGCAACAGGGCGGCGGCATCGGCAAGGCCGTGCTGGAGGAAGCCGAACGCATCGCGCGCGAAGACTGGGGCATGGCCAGCATGCGCATGACCGTCATCGACATCCGCGACGAGCTCATCGCGTTCTACGAACGCCGCGGCTATGCACGCACCGGTATCAAGAAGCCCTTTCCGTATGGCGACGCGCGGTTTGGGGTACCGAAGCGCGACGACCTGCGTTTCGAGATCCTGGAAAAGCCGCTGGCCGGCTGAGCGCATCGATGAACGACTGGATCCGCGTCTGTGCGTTGAACGAACTG
>CAYWHO010000360.1:0-2073 GCA_964458195.1 uncultured Arenimonas sp. | reverse complement strand
CGCGAACTGGAACTGATCGATCGTCCCGCCCTGGAAGCCTTGGCGGCGCCCGTTCTGCGCGAGTGATTCGCCGCACTGCCCTGCCCGCGCAGCGCGAAGGAAAATCCGACGCCGCGACCGCTTGACCTGCGTCAAGGTGCCGCGGCCATGAGGGTCGCATGATGCCAGCGTCTCAAAGGAGATCGCCATGAGCATCACCCGCAAATTGTGGATCGGCCTCGGCATCCTGCTCGTGGTTTCGTTCTCGGTCCTGCTTTGGGCCGGTGGCGAAATCTTCCGCGCGGCGCCGCCGATGCCCGAGCGCGTCGTCACCTCCACCGGCACCACCCTGTACACGCGCGCCGACATCGAACGCGGGCGCCAGGTCTGGCAATCCATGGGCGGCATGCAACTGGGTTCCATCTGGGGCCACGGCGGCTATGTCGCGCCGGACTGGAGCGCCGACTGGCTGCATCGTGAAGCCATCGGCACCCTGGATTTGTGGGCACGAGCCGATGGCGGCATGGCGACCTGGCGCGAGTTGCCGGCCGAACAGCAGGCAGCCTTGCGCGGGCGCCTCGAGCAGATGATGCGTCGCAATACCTTCGATCCCGCCAACCGCACGATCACCCTGGACGAGGATCGCGCCGTTTCTATTTCCAACGTCGCCGCGCACTACGAAAGCCTGTTCGGCAACGACCCCGCGACACATGCGTTGCGCGAAGCCTATGCGATGAAGGAAAACACGGTACCCGACGCCGCCAACCGGCGCGCATTGACGGCCTTCTTCTGGTGGACGGCCTGGGCGGCGACCACCGAGCGTCCGGCCACCGCAGGCGCTTCGCTGGAAGCGAGTCCGTCCGGCGTCGCGGAAAAGCGCGTGACCTACACCAACAACTGGCCGAACGAACCGCTGGTCGGCAACGCGCCGCCCGCACCGCTGTGGGCATGGTCGGCGTTCAGCGTGCTGTTCCTGCTTGCCGGCATCGGCCTGCTCGGCTGGCATCATGCGCGCACGCATGGCGACGATCGTGTTTCCGTGCTGCCTGCAACCGATCCGCTGGCGGGCATGCGCATCACGCCGTCCATGCGGGCGACCGCGAAATATTTCTGGGTCGTGCTCGCCCTGTTCCTGGTGCAGATCCTGCTGGGCGCGATAACCGCGCACTACCAGGTCGAGGGCCAGGTCGCCTACGGCTTCAATCTCTCCGAGATCCTGCCCTACTCCATCACCCGCACCTGGCATACGCAACTCGCGGTGCTGTGGATCGCCGTAGCCTGGCTCGGCACCGGCCTGTACATCGCACCGGCGATGTCCGGGCACGAACCGAAGTTCCAGCGTTTGGGCGTGAACTTCCTCTTCGTCTGCCTGTTGATCATCGTGGTCGGTTCCTTCGTCGGCCAGTGGCTGGCGGTGATGCAGAAGCTCGGCCTGGCGCACAACTTCTGGTGGGGACACCAGGGCTGGGAATACGCCGACATGGGGCGCTTCTGGCAGTGGTTCCTGTTCGTCGGCCTGCTGCTGTGGCTGGGCCTGGTCGGTCGCGCGCTGTGGCCGGTGCTGCGCGGCCCGAGCAGCGATACGCGTTCGATCGTCGGATTGCTGTTCCTGTCCACGGTCTGCATCGGTCTGTTCTTCGCCTCGGCCCTGATGTGGGGCGAGCACACGCATATCTCCGAAGTCGAATACTGGCGTTGGTGGCTGGTACACCTGTGGGTGGAAGGCTTCTTCGAAGTGTTCGCCACGGCGGTGATGGCGCTGATCTTCACGCGCCTGGGCCTGGTGAAGACGTCGGTGGCGGCGACCGCCGTGCTGTTCGCGACGATCGTGTTCATGGCCGGCGGCGTGCTCGGCACCTTGCATCACCTCTACTTCATCGGCACGCCCACGGCGGTGGTCGCGCTCGGCGCCAGCTTCAGCGCGCTGGAAGTGGTGCCGTTGGCCTACATCGGTTTCGAGGCCTATCACACCTGGAAACTGGGACACGCCACGCCGTGGATGGCGCGCTATCGCTGGCCGATCATGTTCTTCGTGGCGGTCTCGTTCTGGAACCTGGTCGGCGCCGGCCTGTTCGGCTTCCTGATCAACCCGCC
>CAYWHO010000359.1:0-2078 GCA_964458195.1 uncultured Arenimonas sp. | reverse complement strand
TCGACGTGGTCGACATGACCGACGAACAATGGTTCCGCGTGCTCGACGTGACGCTCAACAGCGTATTCCGGATGAGCCGCGCCTTCCTGCCGGCGATGTACGAGCGCAAGTCCGGTGCGGTGGTCAACAACGCCTCGGTCCTCGGCTGGCGGGCGCAAAAGGGCCAGGCCCATTATGCCGCGGCCAAGGCCGGCGTCATGGCCTTCACCCGCTGTTCGGCAGTGGAAGCGGCGGAACACAACGTGCGGATCAACGCGGTTGCCCCGTCGATCGCCATGCACGCCTTCCTCGCCAAGGTCACGACCGACGAGCTGCTGGCCGAACTTTCCGCCAAGGAAGCCTTCGGGCGCCCGGCCGAGGTGTGGGAAGTGGCCAACGTGATGATGTTCCTCGCCTCCGACCTGTCATCCTACATAACCGGCGAAGTGCTCTCCGTCTCGAGCCAGCGGGCGTGACCATGACCAAGGTTTACGAAAGCCCGCGCGACCTGATCGGCCAGGAAGGCACGGCCCTTGGCCCGACCGGGTGGCTGGCGATCGAGCAGGACCGGGTAAACGGCTTTGCTGAAGTGACCGGCGATCACCAGTGGATCCACGTTGATGTGGAACGCGCCAAGGACGGACCGTTCGGCGGGACCATCGCCCACGGCTATCTGACGATGAGCCTGGTCAACTACTTCCTGCCCGACCTGATCGAAGTGCGCGGATTTACCCACGCGGTGAATGTCGGCGCGGACCGGCTGCGGTTCCTCAGCCCGGTCAAGGTCGGCAGCCGGATCCGCGGCGTGGGCGAGATTGTCGGAGTCGAGGAAGTGAAAGGCGCGATCCAGTCCGTGGTGCGCGTCACCGTCGAGATCGAAGGCAGCGACAAGCCGGCCTGCGTAGTCGACACCATCAGCCGCTATTTTCCGGAGTGAGCGCCATGCCGACACCCGAGCAGATGGAAGCCGCCGTCCATACCTATGTCGAATCCTTCGCTAGGGGCGATGCGGAAATGGCCGCCGGAATCTTTGCCGACAATGCCGTGATCGAGGATCCGATCGGGTCTGAACCCAGAGTTGGCAAGGCGGCGATCCGCGAATTCTATGTCCAGTCGATGGCGACCGGCGCAACGCTGCACCTGCAAGGCCCGGTGCGGGTTGCAGCCGCCCATGCCGCCTTCGCCATGCAGGTCCGTCTGCACTGGGACGGCAAGGACACGGCGATCGACGTAATCGACACCTTCGCTTTCGATGCAGACGGCAAGGTCTGCGAGATGCAGGCCTATTTCGGCCCCGGAAACATGCATGGCTGAGCCCCTGCCCCTGACCATCCCGCACGCCGCCGAGGCCGCCGCGCGGCGCTGGCCGGATGACGTGGCGCTGATCGAGGGCAGCGAGACACGCACCTTCGCGCAGCTCTGGCAGGAATGCCGCGCCGCGGCCTCGGCCCTGCTGGAGCGCGGCGTCGCCAGCGGCGACCGGATCGCGATCTGGGCACCCAACAGCCGTGAATGGGTGGTGGCCGCCGTGGCGGCGCAGGCTTGCGGTGCGGCAATCGTGCCGCTCAACACCCGCCTGAAAGGCCGCGAGGCCGGCGACATCCTGCGCCGCACAGGCGCGCGGCTGCTGTTCACCGTCACCGGATTCCTGGGCATCGACTATCCCGCGCTGCTCGCTGCGGAGGACCTCCCCGCCCTCAAGGAAACCGTGCTGCTCGACAGCCAGTTCGCCGCCTTCGTCGCCGGCGGCAAAGGCGCCGATGATCCTCGCGTCGATAAGGCGCTCGCCGCTGTCACCCCTGAACACGTGTCCGACATCATGTTCACCAGCGGCACCACCGGCGTGCCGAAGGGCGTGCTGATGACCCACGGCCGGATCCTGCCGCAGGTCGGCGTATGGATCGGCAATACGGGCCTCGCGCGCGGCGAGCGCTACCTCATCGCCAATCCGTTCTTCCATTCCTTCGGGATGAAGGTCGGCTGGGTCGCCTGCCTGCTGGCCGGGGCCGTCATGGTGCCGATGCCGCAGTTCGACGTGGCCGAAGCGATCCGCCTGATCGAGCAGGAACGCATCGCCTTCCTGCCCGGCCCGCCGACGA
>CAYWHO010000358.1:0-2079 GCA_964458195.1 uncultured Arenimonas sp. | reverse complement strand
GCGAATGACGGAATTGCGCCTACTCGATTCGCTGGACGATATTCCTGCGGCCGATTGGGACGCGCTGCACGACGGCGCCCATCCCTTCCTTCGCCACGCCTTCCTGGCCGGACTGGAACGGCACGGCTGCCTGCGCCCGCATTGGGGCTGGCGGCCGCGGCATGCGGCGCTGTACGAGGGCGACGAACTGATCGCGGCGGCGCCAGCCTACGAGAAGAGCAACTCGCACGGCGAATTCGTCTTCGACCACGCCTGGGCGCAGGCCTATGCCCGCGCCGGCCTCGACTACTACCCGAAGTGGCTCGTCGCCGTGCCCTATTCGCCGGTGACCGGACCGCGCTTGCTCGCACGCGATGCCAGCATCCAACGAAACCTGGCAGATGCGATGCGATCGCAGAGCGAAAAAGCCGGTTATTCCTCGCTGCACGTCAATTTCCTGCCCGAATGCGAACTCGACGCCTTCGACGGCGCCTGGCTCGCGCGCGGCGACGTGCAGTTCCATTGGCGCAATGCCGGCGGCTGGCGCGATTTCGACGACTTCCTCGCCGCGCTGGACGGCAAGAAGCGCAAGAACATCCGCCAGGAACGCGAACGCGTCCGCCGCGCGGGCGTCAGCTTTCGCTGCGTTCACGGCGATGAAGCCAGCGAAGCGGACCTGGCGGCGATGCACGCCTTCTACTGCGCCACCCAGCAGGCTTACGGCAATCACCCGGCCCTGACGCTCGCCTTCCTGCAGCACCTGGCGCAAACGATGCCGCGCTCGCTGCTGCTGGTGCTGGCCGAACGCGCCGGCCGGACGATCGCAGGCGCGCTGTGCCTGCGCGGCCGCGACACGCTGTACGGACGCTACTGGGGTGCGGAAGAAGACATCGCGGGTCTGCATTTCGAGACCTGCTACTACCAGGGCATCGACTATTGCCTGCGCGAGGGCTTGCGCGTATTCGAGCCGGGTGCGCAAGGCGAGCACAAGATCGCGCGCGGCTTCCTGCCTGTACTGACGCATAGTCGCCACCATGTCGCCGATCCACGTTTCGCCGAAGCCCTGCGCCCCTGGTGCGCGCAGGAGCGGGAATCGGTTCTGCGCTATCGTGACCTCGTCCTCGCCCACAGTCCCTACCGTGAGCCGCCTGCCGATCGCCCTGCTCGAGCCTGACCCGCACGCGCCGTTCCCGCCGGCGCAGCGCGCCCTGGACGAACCGGACGGATTGCTCGCCGCAGGCGGCGACCTGAGTCCGGTGCGCCTTCTCAACGCGTATCGGCAGGGCATCTTTCCCTGGTATTCGCAGGGGCAACCCATTCTCTGGTGGTGCCCGGCGGTGCGCAGCGTATTCGCGACCGACGGCGTGCGCCTGTCCTCGCGTTTCCACCGTTCGCTGAAAAACAGTTCGTGGACCGTGAGTGCCGACACCGCCTTCGCCGACGTGATCGCGGCCTGCGCCAACGCGCCGCGGCCGGGGCAGGACGGTACCTGGATCACCGATGCGATGATCCGCGCCTACACCGAAATGCATCGCCTGGGCCATGCCCACAGCATCGAAGTCTTCGACGGCGACCGCCTGGTCGGCGGACTGTACGGCATCGCCATCGGACGGATGTTCTTCGGCGAGAGCATGTTCAGCGCGCAATCCGGCGGATCGAAAATCGCCCTGGCGATGCTGGCCCGGGTACTGGCCGAATGGGGCTGGCCCTGGATCGACGCCCAGGTGGAAAACGAGCACACGCGCTCGCTGGGCAGCCGGCGCATGCCTCGCAAGGAGTTCCTCGATCTGGTCGCGCATCAGACCGGGCTGCCGGAACCGGCGGCAGCGTGGACGCAGCGATTCGGCCGCCGGGCAGCCGCCTCGCTGGCCGGGTGATGGACGACCCGGCCCATCGACCGCCCACTCCAGACGGTTGATTCAACTTGATTTTTGCGCATGGCGGCCGGACATGGCATGATGCGCGGCTTCCGACGCCCCCGGCCCCCTTGTAGACCGCATGTCCAAAGACGATTCCATCGAATTCGAAGGCACCATCCTGGAAACCCTGCCGAACACCGTGTTCCGGTAGAGCACCACCACGCCCGACTCGACGCCCTTC
>CAYWHO010000357.1:0-2080 GCA_964458195.1 uncultured Arenimonas sp. | reverse complement strand
AGCACCTTCTTCAGCGAACTGACCGAGGGGCTGACCTTGTTCTGCTCGATCAGCGAAATGGTGCTGTTGGTGACGCCCACGCGCTTGGCCAGCTCGCGCTGGCTCAGACCCTTGCTCGTGCGCACCGCCTGCAGTCGCGAACCGATGTCCATGGACGACCTGTTTTCTGTGTTGCCGAATATTTAACACCCCACCCCGGCGTGGTCAATTCCGCAACAAATCCGGCCATATTGTAAATTTTATTCAACACGCTAAGCTGGGCACACCCGAAGCCGCGAGACCGCCGCCATGACCGCTTCCGACCCCGAATCCGCCTTCGGCGACGCCTACGAGGCCCAGGCCACGGCCGCCCCGGAGCATCTGGACGCGTTCTGGATGCCCTTCAGCGCCAACCGGCAGTTCAAGCAGAAGCCCCGCCTGCTGGCCAGCGCGTCGGGCATGCACTACCACTCGGTGGACGGCCGCGAGATCCTGGACGCCACCGGCGGTCTCTGGTGCTGCAATGCCGGGCATGCGCGCCCGCGCATCGTCGAAGCCGTGCAGCGGCAGATCGCCACGCTCGATTTCGCGCCCACCTTCCAGATGGGCCATCCCCTGCCCTTCGTGCTGGCCGAACGCCTGGCCGCCATCGCGCCGGCGTCGCTGAAACACCTGTTCTTCACCAACTCCGGTTCGGAAGCGGTGGACAGTGCGTTGAAAATCGCCCTGGCCTACCACCGCGCACGCGGCGAGGGCCAGCGCACGCGCCTGATCGGCCGAGAAAAGGGTTATCACGGCGTCGGCTTCGGCGGCATGTCGGTCGGCGGCATGGTCAACAACCGCAAGTTCTTCGGCCCGATGCTTCCGGGCGTCGATCACCTGCGGCACACGCTGGACATTTCCCGCAACGCCTTCAGCCGCGGCCTGCCCGCGCATGGCGTCGAACTGGCGGAAGACCTCGAACGCCTGGTGCAACTGCACGACGCGAGTACGATCGCCGCCGTGATCATCGAGCCGATCTCCGGCAGCGCCGGCGTCGTGCTGCCGCCGGTCGGCTACCTCGAGCGCATCCGCGAGATCTGCGACAAGCACGGCATCCTGCTGATCTTCGACGAAGTGATCACCGGTTACGGCCGGGTCGGCAAGGCCTTCGCCGCCCAGCGCTTCGGCGTCACGCCCGACATGATCACCACCGCGAAGGGACTGACCAACGGTTCCATACCCATGGGTGCGGTCTTCGTTTCGGAAAAGGTGCACGAGGCCTTCATGCAGGGCCCCGAGAACATGATCGACCTGTTCCACGGCTATACCTATTCCGGCCATCCGGTGGCGTGCGCCGCCGCGCTGGCCACGCTGGACACGTATCGGGAAGAGAACCTGTTCGAGAAGGCGATCGAACTGGGCCCTTACTGGGAAGACGCCCTGCACGCCCTGCGTACGCTGCCGAACGTGGTGGATATCCGCAATTTCGGCCTGATCGGCGCCATCGAACTGGCGCCACGCGACGGCAAACCGGGCGCCCGCGCCTTCGATGTGTTCACCCGCTGCTTCCACGACAAGAACCTGCTGATCCGAACGACGGGCGACGTGATCGCCCTGTCGCCGCCGCTGATCCTGGAAAAGCCCCATATCGACCAGATTTTCGGCCGCATCGCCGAGGCGATTCGGGAAACAAACTGAGTGCCAATGGCTTAAAATCGCCACCGCGCCCCAGAGGCGCCCACGAGAACAACCGGGGGATTTCGAAAACCGCAGCGAGCGACGTCAGTGAGTGACGAACGCCGCAGGTTGGCGAATCCCCCACTCAGGCCCGGGAGGGCGAATACATGCTTATCGGCGTACCCAAGGAAATCAAGAACCACGAGTACCGCATCGGGCTGACGCCGTCCGGCGCGCGCGAGTTGATCTCGCACGGCCACAAGGTGATGGTGCAGCGCGACGGCGGCAAGGCCATCGGCCTGACCAACGAGATGTACCAGAAGGCCGGCGCCGAGATCGTGGACAGCGCGGAAGAAATCTTCCAGCGCGCCGAGATGATCATCAAGGTCAAGGATCCGCAGCCGACCGAATGCAAGATGCTGCGCCCGGGGCAGTTGCTCTA
>CAYWHO010000356.1:0-2090 GCA_964458195.1 uncultured Arenimonas sp. | reverse complement strand
ACGCTGACGACGAACTGCTCGAACAACTACGGGCCGTTCCAGTTCCCGGAAAAGCTGGTGCCCTTGATCATCCAGCGGGCCGTCGCCGGCGAAGCGCTGCCGGTGTACGGCGACGGCGCCAACGTGCGCGACTGGCTGCATGTCGGCGACCACTGTGCGGCTTTGCGGCGCGTGCTCGACGCCGGCGTTCCGGGCGAGACCTACAACATCGGCGGCAATGCCGAGCGCCGCAACATCGACGTGGTGAAGACGATCTGCGCGCTGATCGATGCGCGTTACCCGCGGGACGACGGCCTGCCGCGCGAATCGCAGATCGCGTTCGTGCGCGATCGCCCGGGCCACGATCGCCGCTACGCGATCGACGCAGGAAAACTGCGGCGCGAACTCGGCTGGACGCCGGCGGTGGTCTTCGAGCAGGGCCTGGCCGACACGGTGGACTGGTATCTTTCGCATGCGGACTGGGTGCGCCGCGTTCTCGACGGAAGCTATCGCCTGCAACGGCTGGGGGAGGGCACATGACGCCACGGAAGGGGATCGTGCTCGCGGGCGGTTCGGGGACACGCTTGTATCCCCTGACCCAGGCGATCAGCAAGCAGTTGTTGCCGGTTTACGACAAGCCGATGATCTACTACCCGCTCAGCACATTGATGTTGGCGGGCATCCGCGACGTACTGGTGATCAACACGCCGCACGAACAGTTCCTGTTCCAACGCCTGCTCGGCGACGGCTCGCAATGGGGCATGCGCATCGAATACGCCGTTCAGCCCAGCCCAGACGGTCTGGCGCAGGCGTTCCTGATCGGGCAGGACTTCCTGGCCGGTGCGCCGAGCTGCCTGGTGCTGGGAGACAACATTTTCCATGGACAGGGACTTACGCATCGGTTGCAGGGTGCCGCGCGCCGCGAGCACGGCGCGACCGTCTTCGGCTATTGGGTGCGCGATCCGGAGCGCTACGGCGTCGCCGAGTTCGGAGCCGACGGCCGCGTGATCGGGCTGGAAGAAAAGCCGAAGTCGCCGAAGTCGCATTACGCGGTCACCGGCCTTTATTTCTACGACGAGCGGGCGCCGGAGTTCGCGGCTTCGCTCAAGCCTTCATCGCGCGGCGAGCTCGAGATCACCGATCTCAACCGGAAGTATCTCGACGAAGGCTCGCTGCACCTGGAAAAGCTCGGCCGCGGTTATGCCTGGCTCGATACCGGTACGCACGAATCGCTGGTGCAGGCGGCGAACTTCATCGAAACCATGTCGGTGCGGCAGGGCCTGAGCGTCTGCTGTCCCGAAGAGATCGCCTGGATCAACGGCTGGATCGACGCGGCGCAGCTTCGCGCCCTGGCCGAACCGCTGGCGAAGAGCGGCTATGGCCAGTACCTGCTGGGCCTGGTCGAACAGGGGCGGGTCGAATGAAGTGGGTCGATCTGGAATTGCCGGGCTGCAAGCTGATCGAGCCGCAGGTCTTCGACGATGCACGCGGTTCGTTCTTCGAGAATTGGAACAGCGGGCGTTACGCCGCAGCCGGCATCGATGCGCACTTCGTCCAGAGCAATGTTTCGGTGTCTTTGCGCGGGACAATGCGCGGCCTGCATTACCAGTGGCCGCAACCGCAAGGCAAGCTGGTCGAGGTGCTCGAGGGCGAGGCGTACGACGTCGCGGTTGATATTCGTCGCGGTTCGCCGACGTTCGGGCGTTGGGAGGCGGTGATGCTCAGCGGCGAGAATCGTCGGCAGTTGTGGATTCCGCCGGGCTTCGCGCACGGTTTCGTCGTGCTGTCGGAGCGCGCGATTTTCCACTATCTGTGCACCGAACCCTATCGGCGCGAGTTCGACGCCGCGTTGCGCTGGAACGACGCACGGCTGGCGATCGACTGGCCGTTGAGTGCGCCTTTGCTGTCCGAAAAGGATGCCGGCGCGCCTTTCCTCGACGACATTCCCCCCGAAAAATTGCCGGAGTATCGGCCATGAAAATCCTCTTGCTGGGCGCCGACGGCCAGCTCGGCTACGAACTGCATCGGGCCTGTTCGCCGCTGGGCCGCATTCTTCCGTACACGATGAGCGGGCAGTTGCCCGGTCAGCAACGTTGCGGGCGCATCGATTT
>CAYWHO010000355.1:0-2097 GCA_964458195.1 uncultured Arenimonas sp. | reverse complement strand
GACGCGGTCTTGGTTTTCGCCCAGCGCATCACCAGCAGCAGCGGCGTCAGGAAAATGCCGCCGCCGGTGCCGGTCAGGCCGGCGAACAGGCCGAGCAGTCCGCCTGCGCCGATGGCCACCGGTTTCGACGGTTCGACGCGCACCTCGTCCACGTGCGGGTTCCAGAAGAAGTGCGCCGCCGAAAGCAACAGCACGACGCCGATGAGTATCTTGAAGACATGCGTCGGCAGGGCCACGTAACCGCCGACGAAGGCCATCGGAACCGAAAGCAAGGCGAACGGCCAGAACATCCGCCAGGAAAAATGCCCGGCGCGCCAGAACTGCCATGTACCGATCGAGGCCACGAGGATGTTCAGCACCAGTGCCGTCGGTTTGATCTCGGCTGGCGCCAGCGAGGCCAGCGACATCACGGCGATGTAACCGGACGCGCCGGCATGGCCGACCGAGGCATACAGGAAAGCCACGACCAGGATGCCCGCAGTCAGCAGTGCAAGGGTTTCGAGGGGCATGTCGACTTCGCGTTCGGATTGGCGGGAAGTCTAGCGAAGCAGGCTGCGTGCCGGTACCTCAGAACTTCAATCGCGCCTGGCCGATGCCTTCGTGTTCGAGCAGGTATTGCTTGATCGGCAAGCCGCCGCCGAACCCGGTCAGGCTGCCGTCCTTGCCGATCACGCGATGGCAGGGCAACACGATCGGCAGCGGATTGCGGCCGTTCGCGGCGCCGACTGCCCGTGTCGCGGTCGGATCGCCGATGCGCCGCGCGACGTCCGAATAACTCCAGGTTTCGCCGAACGGGATTTCCGCCAGCGTGTTCCAGACCTTGAGCTGGAACGGGCTGCCGACCGGACGCAGGGGCAGATCGAACTCGCGCCGCTCGCCGGCGAAATACTGCAGCAATTGCTCGCGGACTTCGGCCGTTGCCGCGGCATCGCGTTTCCATTCGCGCTCGATGCGGATCGGGTGGCGTTCGCTTTGGAAGCGGATATGGCGCACACCACGCTCGTCCACGGCGACCGTCAGCAGGCCGACGGGCGTCCTGAAATCATCGAACCACATCGGTTTTTCCTTTCTTCAACTCGCCGCTCAGATGCCACAGGTGCAGCACCGCGTAAGCGCGCCACGGCCGCCAGGCTTGCGAGCGCGCTTCGGTTTCGCGTTCGCCCAGGCGCTTATCGCCGCCAAGCACCTGCTGCAACACGAGATCGCCGGCCGGGAATGCATCGGGGTGCCCAAGTCCGCGCATGGCCATGTACTGCGCCGTCCACGGCCCGATGCCGGGCAGGGCGACGAAGCGTTCGACGAAGTCCTGCAGGCTTTGCCCGGCGCGGAAATCGATGCGTTCGTCGAGAACGGCGCGGGCAAGCGCGCGCAAGGTCGCGGCACGGGTTTTCGGCAGTCCGATGCTCTCCAGCGCCGCGTCGCGCAGGCGTTCCGGCGTAGGGAACAGCCGGTCCAGGCCGTCTCGCGCACCTTGCCGTTTCTCCCCGAACGATTCGACCAAGCGGCGCGCCAGCGTCGTCGCACCCGCCACGCTGATCTGCTGGCCGAGCACGGCCCGTACCGCGACCTCGAATCCATCCCAGCCGCCGGGCACGCGCAGGCCGGGGCGTTGTTTGATGCCGCGCGCCAGCAAGGGCGATTCGCGCAGAGCGGCATGCACGGCGCCGAGATCGGCGTCGAGGTCGAAGATGCGGCGGACTCGCCGCACGATGTCGGGGATCGAGCGCGGGTCGCTGTCGGTGATCTGCAAACGCAGTTCGGGCTTCTCCGCATCCGCCGTCACGCGGATGAAACCGGGCGCGTCGCGGGGGCCGAGCACGCGTTCGTAGCTGTCTTCGCCCACGCGTTCGATGCCGGGAATCGCGCGCTTCGCCAGGAAGGCCAGCATCGCCGGGAAATCCAGCGGCGGGCGATAGCCGAGGCGTAATACCAGGGCGTTGTCCGGCGTTTCGGTGCGTTGTCGGCGGATGCGCGTCGGCGCCATGCCGCAACCTTCGGCGAAGGCCGCATTGAAGCGGCGCAGGCTGTTGAAACCGGCCGCGAGCGCGACCTGCGTGACCGGCAGTTGCGTTTCCGTCAGCAATTGTTTCGCCAGCA
>CAYWHO010000354.1:0-2109 GCA_964458195.1 uncultured Arenimonas sp. | reverse complement strand
GGCGTCGCCGCTGCCGCGCGCCTACGAATTCGTCGACGGTTCGGCCTACCTGCCGCACGTCGAGCGCGTGCGCAAGGCGCGCGGCGCCGAGGTGCCGGAAAGCTTCTACGTCGATCCGCTGATGTACCAGGCGGTCAGCGCCGGCTTCTACGGCCCGCGCGATCCGGTGCTGGTGGCCGACGAAGCCTATGGCATCGATCTCGAGGCCGAGATCGTCGTGGTGACCGACGACGTGCCGCAGGGCGCGACGCCGGAGGCCGCGGCCGCGCATATCCAGCTTGTCGGCCTGGTCAACGACGTGTCCCTGCGCAACCTGATCCCGCCGGAGCTGGCCAAGGGTTTCGGCTTCCTGCAGTCGAAGCCGCGTTCGGCCCTGAGCCCGGTCTTCGTCACGCCGGACGAACTCGGCGAGGCCTGGCAGCACAACAAGGTGCATCTGCCCCTGCTGACGCACGTCAACGGCAAGTGGTTCGGCGCGCCGGAAGCCGGCGTGGACATGCAGTTCGACTTCGCCCAGCTCATCGCCCATGCGGCGAAGACCCGTCCCTTGTCGGCTGGCACGATCGTCGGCTCGGGCACCGTGGCCAACCAGGACACTTCGCTGGGCGCATCCTGTTTCGCCGAACTGCGCACTGTCGAGACCCTGCGCGACGGCAAGCCCAGCACGCCCTTCATGAGCTTCGGCGACGTCGTGCGCATCGAGATGCGCAGCCGCGACGGCGAGGATATTTTCGGCGCGATCGAACAGCGCATCGCCCGGGCCGACTAGCGGCCGGCGCGGGCCGCCGGGCCGTGGCTGCGTTCGTCGCGCGGGTGTAGGCTAGCCCCACGCCGGCCTTTGCGCCGGTCATCCACGCGAGGGGGCGTTATGACGGCAGGACCGATCCGGCTGTATTCCTTCTGGCGGTCCAGCGCGGCTTACCGCGTCCGGATCGCCCTGAACCTGAAGGGGCTCCCTTACGAAACGGTGCCGGTGCACCTGGTCAAGGACGGCGGCGAGCAGCATTCGACCGCATTCGCCGAACTCAACCCGCAGGAACTCATCCCGGTGCTGATGCACGGCAATCGCGTGCTGCGCCAGTCGATGGCGATCATCGAGTACCTCGAGGACACCTGGCCGGAACCGGCGTTGATGCCCACCATCGTACGCGACCGCCAGCGCGTGCGCGCGCTGGCGCAGGCGATCGCCTGCGAGATCCATCCGCTGAACAACCTGCGGGTGCAGCAGTATCTGGAAAAGACTTTCAAGGCCAGCGAAGCGCAGCGCGAGGAATGGACGCGGCACTGGATTCGCGTCGGCTTCGAATCGTTCGAGAAACTGCTCGCGGACAACCCCTCGACCGGCGAGTTCTGCGAAGGCGACGTGCCGACGATGGCCGACTGCCTGCTGGTGCCGCAGGTCTACAACGCCGTGCGCTTCAAGGTGGACATGGCGCCGTTCCCGACCATCCGCCGCGTCAACGAGGCCTGTCAGGCCCTGGAAGCGTTCCAGGCGGCGAAACCGGAGAACCAGCCGGACGCGCCGAAGGATTGATCGGCGCAGAAGCGCTGCAGATGAAAAACGCGGCCCGAGGGCCGCGTTTTATTTCGCCGCGGGATTCGCCGCCGGCGCTTACTGGAAGCTGCTCGTGCTCTGCTGCTCGCCGCTGCCGTACATGTCGGCGTAAGGGTCGTGTTCGCCCGAGCCGCCTTCGGACAGGCGGATCTTCAGCGCCAGGCCGTCGCGGGAGTCGGCCTTGCGCAGCGCCTCTTCCAGCTCGATCTTGCCGTCCTTGTACATCTTGAACAGCGACTGGTCGAAGGTATGCATGCCTTCCTGCAGCGACTTGTCCATCGCTTCCTTGATCTCGTGCACCTGGCCGCGGCGGATCAGGTCGCGGATCATCGGCGTGTTGATCAGCACTTCGCTGGCCGGCAGGCGTTTGCCGTCCTTGCCGACCACCAGGCGCAGGGAGATCACCGACTTCAGGTTCAGCGACAGGTTCATCAGGATGTTCTTGTGCGCCGCCTCGGGGAAGAAGTTGAGGATGCGCTCCAGCGTCTGGTCGGCGTTGTTCGAGTGCAGCGTCGCCAGGCACAGGTGGCCGGTTTCGGCGAAGGCGATCGCCG
>CAYWHO010000353.1:0-2122 GCA_964458195.1 uncultured Arenimonas sp. | reverse complement strand
GACTCAGCATGGAGGGCAGCATGGCGGTGATCGCCTGAGGCAGCAGGATCGTGGTGAGGGTCGCCATGGGGGTCAGCCCGATCGCCAGCCCCGCCTCCTTCTGCCCCTTCGGCAGCGAGTTGACGCCGGAACGCACCAGTTCCGCGATCACACAGGAGTTGTAGAAGGTGAGGCCCACCACGACCCCGAAGAAGGGCAGCACCGCGCCGGTGATGCCCAGACCGCGCAATCCGAAGTGATAGGCGAAGAGCATCATCATGAGCACCGGCACTGAGCGGAAGAACTCAACGAAGGCGCCGCACGCCCAGCGGACCCAGCGCACCTGGACCAGGCGTCCGATGCCCAGCAGCATGCCGAAGATCAGGGAGAGCACGACTGACACGACCGCCGCGACCAGCGTTCCGATCAGGCCGGGAAGCAGGTAGTTGATCCAAGCCGAGGCGGTCAGGAAGGGCGCCCACTTCTCAGCGGCCAACTGGTTGTTGCGTCCCCGAATCGCAGGATCCGGCGCGGGAAGGTCGAGCAGCTTGATGACGATGAACACCACGATGGCAGCCAGGACCAGTCCGCCGATGACGGCGAGCAGCCGGTAGCGCGCTCGCGCTCTGGGGCCGGGCACGTCGAAGAGAACGGACATGGTGCTCATTCGGGGCCCCCGCGGAGTTGTTCGGGGGAGCGCAGCGGAGGAGAAGAACTTCGTGGGGTGTTCATTCGGGGCCCCCGCGGAGTTGTTCGGAGGAGCGCAATGGAGGAGAAGAACTCCGTGGGGTGATCATGCGGGGCCCCCGCGGAGTTGTTCGGAGGAGCGCAGCGGAGGAGAAGAACTTCGTGGGGTGATCATCGGACCACCACCAGCCGGTTGGAGAGCCAGGTGAACAGCAATCCCAGTGGCAGCGTCAGGACGACGAAGCCCGCCGCCATGATGAAGAAGATGGCGTAGAGGTACTGCGGGCTGAACTCGAACATGTTCCACATGACGTAGGCGGCCTCGGCCACGCCGATGGTGGCGGCCACCGTGGTGTTCTTGGTCAGCGCGATCATGGTGTTGCCCAGCGGGGCGATCGCGCCGCGGAAGGCCTGCGGAAGGACGACGTAGCGGAGGGTGGGCAGGAAGGACAGCCCGATCGAGCGAGCGGCCTCGGCCTGTCCCGGCGGCACGGTGTTGATGCCGGAGCGAAGCGCCTCGGCGACGAAGGAGGCGTGGTAGAAGGACAGTCCGATGACCGCCCACCCGAAGCCGTTGGCGTAGAGGTTGTCGCGGTCGATGACGAGGCCGAGGATGCCGTTCAGCCCGAGCATGCACAGCGCCAGGATCAGCGTCAGCGGGGTGTTCCGGAACACGGTCACATAGGCGCTGCCGAAGCGTTGCAGCACGGCCACCGGCGAGACCCGGCAGACGGCGACCACTGTGCCGATCAGCAGGGAGCCGACGGCGCCGCCGATCGCCAGCCGAATCGTCATGAAGAAGGCCGCGAACACGTCATAGCGCTCGAACAGCGCCGCCAAACCTTCCATTCACATCCCTCGATCCTTGGGAGGAGCGACGTTGTGGGCCTCAGTTGCAGGCCCACAACGTCGGCTGTCGGTCAGGCGCAGGGATCGGTGGCCGGCGGGTTGGCCGCGGCCGGCTGGAACCCGGACGGCCCGACGGTCTTGTCGAGGGCTTCCTTCCAGGCGCCCGAGGAGACCATCTCCGCCAGTGCGGTGTTGATCGCGTTGCAGAGCTCGGTGTCGCCCTTCTTGATGCCGACGCCGTAGCGCTCTTCGGTGAACGGCGCGCCCACCACCTTCAGCTTGCCGGCGTACTGCGACTGGGCGGCGAAGCCGGCCAGGATCACGTCATCGGTGGTGACCGCGTCGATGTTGGTTCCTGAGGACAGCTCCGACACGCACTTGGAATAGGTGTCGTACTCCTGCAACTGCACCTGGTCGGCGAACTGGTCCTTGACCTTCTGAGCGGAGGTGGAGCCGGTCACCGAGCACAGCTTCTTGCCGTTGAGGCTCTCCGGACCGGTGATGTCGGTGTTCGTGGCGGACACCAGCAGATCCTGGCCGGCGATGAAGTACGGCCCGGCGAAGGAGACCTTCTCCTTGCGGGCGTCGGTGATCGAGTAGGTGGCGA
>CAYWHO010000352.1:0-2137 GCA_964458195.1 uncultured Arenimonas sp. | reverse complement strand
GCTTGTCGACGGTCTTCTTGAACGCTGTGGCGAAGAACTTGTCGTAGAGCTCGATGATGATCCGCTGGCGGCCCTCGGCGTTGTCGACGCCTTCGACGCGTGACCGGACGGAGGCGTAGAACTTCTCGAGCGAGGCGTTCTCGGTGTCGAGTGCGTGCTCGTCGAGCACGGCGAGCATCTTCTCCATCGACTTGGCGACAGGGTTGGAGGCGGCGAAGTCGTAGCCGCCGAACAGGGCGTCGAACACGGGGCGGGTGATGAGGTGCTGGGCGAGCATCTCGATGGCATCGTCTTTGGTGATGCCGTCGTTGAGGTTGCCACGGAGGCCGTCGAGGAACGTTTCGAACTCAACGGTCGCTGGCGAAGTGTCGTCTGCGAGCAGGCCCTTGATGCGCACGATGTGTTGTTGCGCGATCTCGGCGACGTCCTTGGCCCAGGTCTCCCAGTAGCGGCGCTCGCCCACCTTGGTGACGATCTTGGCGTAGATGCTGTCGCGCCAGTTCTCGATGTCGAACGCGAGTTGGACGCCGCCGACTTCCTTGGGCGACTTGGTCTCGCCGTCGCCACCGCCACCGCGGCCGGTGACATCGATGATCTGAATCTGCCCCGGCCGCTTCTTGTTCAGGTCGATCTTGTTGACCATCGCGTTGAACCTGTCATCGTGCGCACGCAATGCCTGCAGCACCTGCCACACAACCTTGAAGCGTTCGTTGTCACGCAACGCCTCTTCCGGCGGTACACCGGCCGGGATCACGACGGGCAGGATGATGTAGCCCAGGTCCTTGCCCTCGGCGCGGCGCATCACACGGCCCACCGACTGGACCACATCAATCTGCGAGCCACGTGGGGTGAGAAACATCACCGCATCGAGCGCCGGCACATCCACACCCTCGGACAAGCAGCGCGCGTTGCTCAGCACCCGGCACACGTTGTCGCCGGCCGGCGCGCCCTCCTTCAACCATTGCAGGAAGTCGTTGCGCTGCAGCGCGTTCATCGTGCCGTCGACGTGCTGCACCTCCACCTTCAAGTGGCTGCTCGATGCGTCACCGGCGGTGTCGCTGGAAGCGACAACCTGGACATGGCGTTCCACGATCTCAGGGAACGCCTGCGCCGCCGCCTTCGAGCTCTTGATGTCCTTGGCGAACGCGACCGCTCGGCGCATTGGAGTGTGATCCAGCGGGCTGCTGCCGTCGGTGGCGGTGCCGAACTTCTTGGCCAGACCGTTCCAGCAACCGATGATCTTCGCCGCGTCGCCGAGCTGGATCTCGCCCGACTGGGCGACGGCCTTCTGGAAGTTCTCCGCCACGTACTGCTCATCAACCGTGAGCACGAGCACTCGGTAGTCGGTCAGCAGGTTCTTCTCCACTGCTTCACCGAAGCCCAGCCGGTGCAGCACCGGGCCGAACATCGCCTCATCATCCATCGACGCCAGCAGCGCGTTGGCATCCCTGGCCTTCTCCTTCGTGTTCGGATCAAACAACCGCGGCGTCGCCGTCATATACAGCCGCTTCTGGCCGGCGATGAAGCTGTTGTCATGCACGCGCACGAAAGCGGAGTCGTCCTCGCCTGCCAGGGTGACGCCGGTGGTGCGGTGCGCCTCGTCGCAGATGATCAGGTCGAAGACCGGCATCCCATCCTGCTGGGCCTGCGCCACCACCTCGATCGACTGATAGGTGCTGAACACCACCGTGAAGTTGTGGTGCTCGCTCTCACGCTTGATCTCCCGAGTCAGCGCCTTGGTGTCCGTGGTCGCCGGGTAGATCAGATCATGAACCGAATAGTCTTCGCTCGACCTGCCGACCTGCACGTCGGAACACACCGCGAACGCACGGAACGGCAGCTCGCTCTCCTGCTTCCACTCCCGCAGCGACTGGTTCAACAACTGGATCGACGGCACCATGAACAACACCGTCGTCGGCTCGGTCTTGCGACTCGCCGCCAACTCCTCGGCGATCTTCAACGCCGTGAACGTCTTGCCCGTCCCACAAGCCATCACCAGCTGACCGCGATCGTTGGCCGCCAGACCCTCGCGAACATCTTGGGCCGCCTTCCGCTGATGCGGTCGAAGGTGCTTCCTCTCTGTGGTCGGCAGCACATCCGGGACATGGCCGAACCAGTCGATCTGCGACCAATCGAC
>CAYWHO010000351.1:646-2143 GCA_964458195.1 uncultured Arenimonas sp. | reverse complement strand
CGACGGCTTATGGTCGCGCTTTTTTCCCGTTGGCCGAAATCCTGTCGCTGGAATCAGGAGACGTGCTGTCGCTGCGCTTTGATGCGAAAAGCACCGAAGACGATCCCCTCATCCGCTGGGATACACACGTGCGGGCTGCGAACGGCGAAGAAAAGGCCCGCTTCCGGCAGAGCACGTTCAATGCGCAGCCCTTCGACCGAGAAGCGATGCAACGCATGTCCTCACATCACGTTCCGGAGCTCAACGTCGCCGGACAGGCCGACCTGTTCATCCTGGATGCGATGCGGCGCTCGCTCAGCCTGTCGCAGATCGCCGAGGACCTGGCCCGCGCGTTCCCGCAGCGATACGCCAACGCTGAATCGGCCTTGGCACGCGTCGCACGCCTTTCCGCAGCCTACTCGAACAATGTGCCCGAATGACCCCCACGGGTAAACCCTCCAACCTGCTGCCGGTCCCAAGCGCCCCGCATCGCATAGCAATGCGGCTGTTGCCATTGGCCGGCATTGCCTCGCTGCTCAGCGGCAGCATCTTCTGGCTGCGCCGCGTCGGCTGGTTGCAGCCGGAAAAATACTGGTTCACGAACACGGCGCTCGCCGCGACTTCGCCGAACCCGAGCGACGACGCGGGCGTCCATGCCTTCGTAACGGCGCACCACGACTCGCTGCACCAGCTCGACGGCTGGCTGGTGGCGACCAAATACGCGAAAGAAGCGGTACTGGCGGCATTCCTGCTGCTCGCCGTTTCGCAGCTGATGCGCGTCCGTCCGCCACGCGGGTTCGGCGTCGCCTATGCCGGCCTTTTCCTGCTGGGCGCGCTGTCCGCGGCGACGACGGCCTTTACCGGCGCCTGGTTCGCGCTGTTGGCGGGCGCGCGAAGCTTCGCCGCCTGGCTGATCGGACTGGGCGTTTCCCCCTTGCTCGATGAAGCCATGCTCCGGCGGACATCCCGCGTTTTCACCTGGGTTTTCCTCGCGCAGGTAGTGCTTGCCCTGATCGAATTCCGTCGCGGCATGCAGATCTACACGATCTACTTGTTCGAACAGGACTTCATCCGGGTGGTGGGCAGTTTCAATCTCCCGGTATCGCTGGGGACGTTCTCCGTCGTGGCTTGGGCGCTCGCCTGCTGCTGGGGCGGATATTCCCGTCGCACCTTGGCGGCATTGAGCTGCCTGTTGGCGATCGTGCTGGTGATGAACGGCTCGGCGACGTCATGGATGGCATGGGCCGCGACTGCCACGGTGATGCACCTTCCCAGGCTTGCCCGTCGCTGGCGCATCGCATTCCTGCTCGCGACGCTGCCTGCCGCCATGCTGGCATGGAGCGCGTTGCCGGCGCTGACCGGGCGCTATGACGTACACGATTCGCTCTGGGGCCGCATCGCGCCGGCGCAAGCATATGCCGAGACGCATCTCTCCACGCGCCAGGTCCTGTTCGGCACGGGCTTCGGCATCGGCACCAATGCACTGGTCAGGACGGAAGGCACGAAACTTCATTCGCG
>CAYWHO010000351.1:0-636 GCA_964458195.1 uncultured Arenimonas sp. | reverse complement strand
AGGGCGATGCCCGATTGGCCGATCGGCGACTCCCTGCCTGCCGCATTGTTCTGGCAGGTGGGTTTGGTCGGCATGGCGTTCGCCTATGCGCTTTTTGCGCTTGCTCTGCGCACGGACGAACGCGCGCGACCGATCGGCATCGCGATCCTGGTGTCGAGCGTCGGTGTGAATGTCACGGAACTGTTCCCGGTCAACCTGATCCTCGCGTTCTGGCTCGCGAACGCCGCCAGGCAAGGGAGCGCGCATGCCGGCGAACGCTGAACGCGACAGCGTCGCCTCCCTCGCGCACAGCGGCGCATGGCTGCTGACATCGCACCTGATCTCCATGGGCATCGGCCTGCTGGGCCTGCCCGTACTGATGGTGGCCCTCGGCACGTTCCAGTTCGGCGCCTGGGCCGTGTTGTTGGGCGGCACGTTCGCCTTCGGAACGCTCGAACTCGGCATGAGCTCGGCCGTCATGCGCTGGGCGACGCTGGCCATGATGCCGGGAACGGACTCGACCGAAGGCACCGGCATCAGCGCGATCATCAGCAATTCGCTGGTCTGCACGCTGCTGGTGTTCGGCATCGCGGGCATCCCGGTACTGCTGTTCGCCGAGCCCCTGGCCGCCTGGCTTCGGCTTCCCGACACGCCCTT
>CAYWHO010000350.1:0-2164 GCA_964458195.1 uncultured Arenimonas sp. | reverse complement strand
GGAATCGCCACAGCAACGCCGCCCATACCAGGAAGGGCCCGAGCGCGAAGCACAGCGCGACGATGCGCCAGGTCGGGTTCGTCAGCTGCCAGGCGCACAGCAGATGGCCCAGGGTGAAGCCCAGCGAGAGCAGGCCGGAGATGGCGAAGCCGACCCCACGCGCGGAAGGCGACTCGTGCGAGGCGGCGACGGCCGTGCCGAACAGGCTGCCGAGCATCGCCAGTCCGAGCGCGACGGCCGTGGCGGTGCGATAAGGCTGGGGCTGCCCGTGCAGCAATGCATTCGCCGTCGGCACCAGCATCACCGCCGCCACGGCGTTGAACGCCCAGCCGAGCTGGCGTTCGATCAACATCGCGACGCGCTAGCTTCGCTCGGCACTGGTATCGGCTGCGGCTAACGCTTGCACGGTTCCAGAGCCTTGGTGATGGCATCGTTCACCGTTTTTTGCGAGGCGCTACCTTCCGCGCCGATGCCAGCCAGCACGAGACCGGGGCCGGAGGCATGAAATGCGTTGGCCTGATCGAGTTCTTGCTGACTCAGTTCCATCGGTTCGGTAACGGGAAATTGCTGCTGGGTCCGTATCTGATTGAGGGACCAGCGGAAATAGCGGCGGCCTGCCTCCGAGCCGTAGAAGGCATCGAGCTTGCGGATGTCTTCCTCGCTGAGGACTTCGCGCATCAGGGATTGGTAGACGGGCGCCAGGCCGGACTCGTCCAGGCTCGCGACGCAGGCGAGGGTATCTGCCGTTACCTTGCCCTCGCGAAAGGAAGCCTCGAGGCCTGCCCGGATACCGCCGAATACGGCCCGCGACAGCGTCAGCGCGGTGACCGAATACTGCGTGGACGGTTGCGCTGCCTGCGCCGCGGCCGCGGCAGGCAGCAACGTGGCGAGAATGAGTACGAACAGCATGCGAGCGGTCATGATGGGTTCCCTGCGAAGAAAAGAGAGGGCGTTCGCCGCCCATGATGCGCCGCTGCCTGGCGGAGGCCAAGCGCTGCCGCTAGGCGAAGCATCCGGGACGCGTTGGTGGGCGATGGCCAGGCCTATCTGCCTTGACCGCGGATTCACCTCGGATGTCGCAGGCTGGTTGCGCCTAAAGAAGCGAACGACATGAAACGACGCGGCGTCATCGATCCCTCCGATCTTCCCCTCTGGAAGCGCAAGCGTCCGGGCGGCAAATCGAGACCGCTGACTCCCGTGCAACGGGAGGCCGCGCGCACCCGCGCGATGCAGGCCGGTCGTCGCTATCCGAACCTGGTGGACAACATGTGGGCGGCCACGCATGTCGCCCCCGGTCCGTTGCCGACGGACGAATCGGAGGAGTGAGTCGCGGTCCGTTGGGCCAAGTGCACGCGCGGCCCGATCGGCTTCGTTGCCGCGAACCGGTCACGACATCTCCGCCCGCATCTTAGTAACATCCTCGCATCGCAGCGTCGGGAGTCGCGGATGCAACGGATGGAATCGCGTTCGATCTGGCTGTTCCTGGGGCTGTTCGTCCTGCTGAGCGCGGTGTTCTATGCGGTGCCGTTGGCGACGGGCAAGATCATGTCGGGCAATCGCCTGTACCTGACCGGGCTGATGTGGAGCCCCGGCCTCGCGGCGATCCTGACTTGCTGGTTGCGCGGAATCCCCATGGATTTCCTCGGCTGGCGCTGGGGCGAATGGTGTTGGCAATGGCGGTCCTATCTGCTGCCGTTCGGCTATGCGCTGGTGGCCTACGCCATCGTCTGGACGACGGGCCTGGGCGTATTCGGCAACCCCGAGTTCATCGACAAGCTGCCCGAGACCCTGGGCTGGTCCACCGGCTCGGCGACGGGCAATGCGATCGTCTTCCTGCTGCTGACCGGCACGGTCGGCATGGTGCAGAGCTTGTCGCGCGCGCTCGGCGAGGAAATCGGCTGGCGCGGTTTCCTGGCGCCGGCATTGACCGGACGCATGGGATATACGAAGGCTTCGCTGGTCGTCGGCCTGATCTGGGGCGCCTGGCATATTCCGGGGCTGGTGTTCGCCGACTACAACGGCGGCACGCCGCCGTGGTTCGCGATCAGCTGCTTCATGACGATGGTGGTGGCCAGCAGTTTCATGATGACCTGGTTTCGCCTGCGCTCGGGCAGCCTGTGGACCGCCGCCGTGATGCATGCGAGCCACAATCTCTTCATCCAGG
>CAYWHO010000349.1:0-2179 GCA_964458195.1 uncultured Arenimonas sp. | reverse complement strand
TGGAAGAATCCTTGATCGCCACTCATTGCCTCGCGCGGGCGGCGAGCGCTGGGTTCGTCAGGGCAGCCACGCCGTCAGGCCATGCAATGCGCCGAGCGGCTGGTGCGTACGCGCCGTCAGGTAGATGGCGCCGTAGGCGAGCAATGCCGCCGCATAGCAGGCCCGCCGGGATCCGGGCGATTTCGCCTTGCGCAGCGCCAACACGCCCAGCACGACATAGGCGAACAGCAAGCCCAGCTTGACCCACAACCAGCCGTTGGCGAAGACCGCGCCGGGAAGAATGGTCAGCAGCATCATCGCGGCGGTGAGCAGGGCGGTATCCACCGCGTAGCTGAACAAGCGCACGGGCGCGGCCTGCGGCCAGCGCGCACCGGCGATGGCGAAGCCGCCACGCAGCGCGAACAGCATTCCGCTCAGCAGCGCAATCGCGATGTGGAACTGCTTGATCTGCGGATAGAACTCGATCATCGCTCAGCCGCTCTTGCCGTCGGCGCGCGGACTGAGATAGATGCGGCCGATCCTTGCGATCCACGGCGCCATCGCCAACAACCAACCGAGCGCAGCGATGGCATGCCAGAGTGCCGTGTCCTTGCCCAACTCGGCCGCCACGCGCAAGACCGCGACGAGCTGCACGGCGACGAAGGCGAACCAGGCCACGCCCGGCATCACCAGCGCGCGACCGGAATGGCCCTGCGTCACCCGCGTCACCATCGCCACCAGCACGCTGCCGAAGAAGCCGACGAACAGGGCATGCGCCGGCGCGCGACCGAGCGCGAACGCGCCGCTCAGCGCATAGGCCGCGCTCTGCCAGGAATACAGGGCGAAGGCGATCGGCAACCAGGCCAGGCCGAGGAAGAGCACCAGCAACAGACCAGGCGCAGGTGCGCGCGGCCACCAGCGCCAGCACAGTAGCGCGCTCAAGGCCAGCAGCGGAACATCCGCCAACCACAGCCAGGCATAGGCATGCGCGAGTTCGAGCGCGAGATGCACCAGGCACAGGGTTAGCATGGCGCCCAGCACCCACAGAGGACGCCAGGGCTGGTAGCCGGGCACCGCATTGCCGGCGAAGAACGGGAACATGCGGTGCGCGACGATGAAGTACACCGGCAGCAGCAGGCCGAAGCTGCCGAGCTTGGTGCTGACGAAGGCCCACCACGGGGATGCACCGAGCGCGAAAGCGGTCCAGGCCAGCAGACCGGCGGCCCCGAGGCAGAGCGCGGCAAAACAGGCGCGCGCATGCCAGGTGATTCCTTTCTCCTGGGCGAGCAGGGGGCCCAGTGTTGTCAACGCTGCCAACCAGCCCGCCAGCGTCATGAGCAAGCCGACGATGAGGCCGGCCTCCCAACCGATGGCGCCGAGCAAGGTCGCGATCTGGCCGCCGAACACTCCCAGGCCTACCGGCAGGTAGCGCCAGGGCTCGATCGCCGGCAAGCCCGTCCAGCGCGGGAAAACGGTGAGCAGGAATCCGAAGATGAAACTGGGCAGCATCTGGTACTGCATGACGAAGGCATGCAACCAGCCGGCGTAGATCGCGGGCGGCTGCCAGCCCCATTGTGGCCAGCGTGCATGGCAGAGCCAGGCGGCCCACCACGCCATTGCTGCGAGAACATTGGTCGCGCCGATGAAGAACATCAGGCGGTGCGGGGCGTGAGTCAGCCGCGCGAGCGAGGCCGTCGTATCCGGAGTGTGCGCACGTGTATCCATGAAGCGAAGTCTGGGCGTGCGGCGATCTTGCTGCCTTGATCCAGGTCAGCCGCCGAAAAGAACGAAGCTCCGGTTTCGGGCCGGAGCTTCGTCGCAAGGGTGGTGCCAGGACGGATCAGCTTTCGGTCTCGGCGATTCCCTTCACTTCCCGACGCGGCGCCACCCACAGCCGGAACACGAACCAGCTCAGCGCCAGCGCACCCACGCTGAAGATCGTGTCGCCCGGCACGCGCATCCATATCAACATGTCCACGATCGGCTGCTGCATGAATTCCGCCGAACGCGCGTAGGCGTAGCCGTGCTCGATCGCCGCCAGCAACTGCATGGTGCCGAGCGGCAGCAGGGTCAGCAGGGCCATCAGCGCCAGGCCGATGTTCAGGCACCAGAACGCGACTTTCAGCGGACGCGTATCCCAGTCCATCTGCCCGCGCAGGCCGCGGATGCAGAACAGCGCCAGGGCGATGCCGAGCATGCC
>CAYWHO010000348.1:0-2196 GCA_964458195.1 uncultured Arenimonas sp. | reverse complement strand
GACGAAAGGCGGCATCGGCGACACCCAACCCTGGGTGCACGAAGGCGGCGCCGAATACCTGTCCGTGCTGGCATTGCGCCAGTCGGGCCTGTGGACGTCGGCGCAGGCCGAAGCCTATACGACGCAGATGCAGAAGGAATGCAGCGACTCGCAGGCCAAGCATGCGGCCGATCCCGCCCTGCCCTTGGCCTGGCGCGAGCACTACACCTGCGGTTACACGCGATACCACGAACTCGGCGTCGGCGGGTTCGCGTTGTGGAAGGCGATGATGAGCATGACCGAAGCCCGCGGCGAACCCTATTCCGAGGCGATCCTGCAGGACGCGGCGAAAGCGCTGCCGCGGACGGCGCCGGTCGCGCCCTAGGGCTTTCGACACTGGCCGCAGTGCGCGGCGTCCCGGCAGGATGGGCCCGAACGCGAGCTAGGGGAGCCGTCATGAAGCACGCCATCGCACTGTCGCCGCTGCTGCTTGCCCTGCTCGCCCTGTCTGCGTCTGCGCAGCAAGTCGCCGACAAGGACTTCCGCCCGTCGGTCGGCGCGCCGATGTTCGCGGAAGACACGGGGCCGGTCGTCTGCCTGGACGAAGCGCATCACAACTTCCACACGCTCGACGGACGCTTCCTGGCCTTCGGCACCTTGCTGCGGCGCGATGGTTATGTCGTGCAACCGAACCGCGCGGCGTTCGATGCGAAATCGTTGACGCCCTGCCGGGTGCTGGTGATCTCGAACGCCCTGCCGAACGAAGACGACTGGAGCGCCTATCCTTCGCCGACGCCGTTCGCCTTCACCGCGGCCGAAGTCGATGCCGTGAAACGCTGGGTAGAAACGGGCGGCCGATTGCTGCTGATCGCCGACCACCAGCCCTTCGGCGGCGCCGCCGCGAATCTCGCCGCGGCCTTCGGCGTGCAGTTCACCGATGGCTTCGCCTTCGAAGGTTTCGTCGACGAAGGCAAGCGCGAAATGGTTACGCGGCCGACGATCTTCCGCCGCAGCGACGGGACGCTCGTCGATCACGCCATCACCCGCGGCCGCAGCGAAGCCGAAAGCATCGCCAGCGTGCGCAGCTTCACCGGCCAGGCCTTCCGCGCGCCGGCGCATGCGCAAGCTTTGCTGGTGATGCCGAAAGGCGCCGTGTCCCTGCTGCCAAAAACGGCTTGGGCATTCGGGCCGGACACGCCCTATGCCGACGCGAGCGGCTGGCTGCAAGGCGCCGTGATGACGGTCGGCCAGGGCCGCGCGGCTTTTTTCGGCGAAGCGGCGATGTTCAGTGCGCAACTCGCCGGTGCGCAGAAGCAACCGATGGGCATGAACGCGCCCGACGCGAAGCAGAACGGACAGTTCGTGCTGAACCTGCTGCACTGGCTGAGCGAAGCGCCGGCCCCCGCCGGGGAATAGTCCGGCCCGCCACCGCTTCACACCGGCCACACAATCGGCCCATCCTCGGGACACCGGCGGCGGTCAGACTGACCGCACCTCGAACCGGCAAGGCGGCGACCATGGACAACAGCAGCAAACTCTTCGGTTACTGGCGGGTCCTGATGTGGGGCGGTGCGGCCGCGCTGCTGTCGCTGCCGGCGCTGGCGATGCGCTTCTATCCCGACGCCGGCGTGAACTGGAGCGGCGGCGACTTCGTCGTGATGGGCGCGCTGCTGCTGGTCGCCTGCAGCGCCGTCGAAATCGGCGCGCGCATGTCGACCGATCTGCTCCATCGTGCCGGCGTCATCGTCGCCGTCGGCACCGCGTTCCTGACCGTGTGGGTCAATCTCGCCGTCGGCATGATCCAGGGCGAAGGCAATCCGATGAACCTCGCCTTCCTCGGCGTGCTGGCCATTGCCTTGTTCGGCGCCTTCGCGGTGCGCTTCGCCGCGCAAGGCATGGCGCGCGTGATGATCGCGGCGGGCATCGCGCAGGCGCTGATCGGTGTCATGGTCGCGCTCGCCGGCCTCGAGCAGTTGTACGTCGCGGCGTTGATCGGCCTGTTCGCCCTGCCCTGGTGGCTGGCGGCGGGTTTGTTCCAGGCCGCGGCGAAATCGCAATAAACAAAACCGGGGTCAGAGTGCACTTTCGATACCGGCCGTTGGAGTGCGCGAGCTTTTCCGCGAACGAAAGTGCACTCTGACCCCGGTTTTCACGCTGGCGCTTCGGCATTGCGCCATTCGCGCGGCGAAACGCCGCACCCGGCCTTGAAGGCGCGCG
>CAYWHO010000347.1:0-2197 GCA_964458195.1 uncultured Arenimonas sp. | reverse complement strand
GCAGATCGTCGCCGAAGGCACGCCGGAACAACTGGCGCGCAACGAAGCTTCGCACACCGGCCGTTTCCTGGCGCGATTGCTGGAACCGGAGAAACCTTCGCGAAGGAAATCGGCCGCATGAAGCTGCTGTTCGACTTGCCGATCGAGGTGCGCTGGCGCGACCTCGACGCCTTCAACCACGTCAACAACCAGAATTTCCTCGGTTACGTCGAGGAAGCGCGCGTACGCTGGTTCAAGTCGCTGAGCGCCGATTGGGCGAACGAGACCTCGGCGCCGATCCTGGCCGCGATCGCGATGAACTACCGGCAGCCGATCGGCTGGCCGGAGACGCTGCGCGTGCAGTTGCTGGCCGAACGCCTCGGCACCAAGTCGGTGACGCTGGCGCACCGCATCGTCTCGGCGGGAGAACCCGACCGGCTCTACGCGGACGGCAATACGGTTCTGGTCTGGGTCGATCGCGCCGGACAGAGCGTCGCCTTGCCCGAAGCCGTGCGCCGCGCCTGCACGGCGGACTGAGCGCCGGCCACCTGGTCTCCTGCATCGGCGTATGCTTCCCGCAGCAGGCAGGGGAAGCGGCCGGCCGGCCCTTCGATCCGCCTCGAACCAGGGGGAAGGATCATGCGGATCGCCACCGGACTCACCGCGGTATTCCTGTTCGCCGCCGTCGATTGCGCGGCTGCGCCCGCCGCCGGCGCCCCGCCCCTCGTTCGACGACCGGCGATCCAGCGCATCCTGGTCGAGAACCGCAACAACGACTCGGTCATCGTCGTGCTTTCGCGCGCGTCGGATCGCTCGCCGTTCCGCTACGCGAGCCGCCTGAAACCCGGCGCGACAGAACTCGTCGAGATACCGAACCAGCCCTGGCTGCTCGCGCGCGTACTGACCGACGACGCGGTGCGGCGCGCCGCCGGAGAAACCGAAGGCCGTCGCCAGGGCAATAGCGACGGCAAGCGCAACACGGGCCTCGGGCTGGCCTTGGCCCTCGCCGGCAATCGCAAGAGCGATCAGCGCCGCGACGACGATCGCGACGATCGTCACGACGCCGGTCATCATGGCGACGAAGCACAGGAATCGACGCAGTACGAACAGGAGCACGAAGGGCAGGACGAACATCGCGACGACGACGATCATTCCGGCCGTTCCGGCGGCAGCGTCGCCGGCGGACTGCTGCTTGGCCACGTCCTGCGCGGTGGCGGCAAGAAGAACCGGGATGAAGGCAATGGCGACGATGACGGCGATGGCCTCGCTGGCAGCGGCGGCATCCTCGATGCCGACGATGGCTCGGGCGAGCGCGAACTCGATGGCGTCGGGTTGACCGTCACGGCTGGCGACGCCGATGGCGTCGAAGACGACGATGGGCCGATGGCCGGCGGCGACAGCAGTATCGCCATCAGCAACGATCCGCCGCCGGTGAATGCCAAACCGCCGACCACCGAGACCCCGCCCTGTTTCTGCGGCCCCGACGTCACGGCCGCGTATGTCGTGGCGCTCAAGCGCGCCCATGATCGCGTCAAGGCCCTGCCCGATTCCGAAACCGGCCCCTGGGATGGCGCCTGGTTCCTGTCGCGCAATGCCGGATCGATGGACGAAATCGCGCGCGGCGTGCCGATCCCCGGCAAGTCGAACGCCGATGGAGAAGCAGGCGCCAACATGCTCTGTCCTTCCGGACCCTGCGGCGATCTGCCCGGTGCCGGCTCGGGTACGCTGAGCATCTGCGGCGTCTGCCTGCCCAAGCACGTCGGCAACGACATCATGTACGGCTTCGTCGGCTATTTGCTCGGCGTACCCAACGACATCCAGAACATGGGTGGGCACTACGCCCAGATCTTCTCCGCCTATTCGAGCCTGGATCCGCCGCAGTCGCGCGCGGCCTACGCGATCGGCCGCAACATCGCGCAGTTGGAGAGCCCCCTGGTCTGGGGCGGCGTGTTCAACGAGGAGAACGTCTGCAAGCTGATGTCCGGCGCCGCGCATTACACCGGCAACGAGATCACCACGCCGGTCAAGCGCAACAGCGCTGTCGGTTTCATCCAGGAGACGTATCCGGCCTTGGCGAACTGCCCGCGCTGCCCGGCGGACGCCACGCAGCCAGGCACCCTGCTGCGCGACTGGACGACATCGGTCTGGACGCTGGACGACGGCACGCGCGTCTATCCGCCCGGCTTCGATCCGAATGCGCCTATCGACGAAAGCGAGT
>CAYWHO010000346.1:0-2208 GCA_964458195.1 uncultured Arenimonas sp. | reverse complement strand
TGGCAGCGTTTGACCGCGCTGGTGCGCGGTGCGCCCGATGCGGATGATGCGGCGGTGGCCACCGCGGCTTCGCAGGCACCAGTGAAGGAAGATCCCGCGGCCATCAACGCACTGGCGGCGTCGTTCCAGGGTGGCGTCAGCGTCAGTCCGGTCGGCAACTCGCGTCTCGTGCGCATCAGCTACGACAGCCCCGATCCGGATTTTTCGCGACGCGCCGCCAATGCCATCGCCGAGGCCTTCGTCGCCAACAACCTCGATCGCCTTTTCGGATAGGCCACCTATGCCAAGGGTTATCTGGAAGATCGCCTGAAGGAAATGAAGGCGAAGCTGGAGGAATCCGAGCGCCAGCTGGTGGCCTTCGCCCAGAAGGAGCAGATCGTCAGCGCCGGCGGCGAAAGCGGCACCAGCCTGACCGAACAGAATCTGGGAGCGTTGAACTCCGCCTACGCCGCGGTGAAGGCCGAGCGCATCCGCGCCGAATCGCGCTGGCGCCAGGCCCAGGGCCTGCGCGGCTCGGGATTGCAGGCCGCCGCCGGCGAAGATCCGATGATCAAGACCCTGCAGGAAAGCCGGGCCAAGTTGATGCTCGAGTACCAGGACAAGCTGAGGCTGTACAAGCCGGGCTATCCGCTCATGCAGCAGCTGAAGGCGCAGATCGACGAGATCAACCAGCAGATCACCGCCGAAGAAGCGAATATCCGCAGCGGCATCCAGGCCGAATACCAGGCTGCGCTGCAGCAGGAGAAGATGCTCGAAGCGCAACTGAGCCAGTCCAAGGGCGAAGTGCTCGACGTCCAGGGCCGCAGCATCCAGTACAACATCTTCAAGCGCGAGGTGGACACGAACCGGCAGCTCTACGACGCGTTGTTGCAGCGTTACAAGGAAGTCGGCGTCGCCGGCGGCGTCAGCGCCAACAACATCTCCGTCGTGGACCTGGCCGAGCGCGGTTACAAGGTGCTGCCGGACATGAGCCGCAATCTGACCATGGCAGCCATGGCCGGCCTGCTGCTCGGCGCCTTGCTCGCCTTCGGTTTCGAATACCTCGACGATACGGTCAAGCGACCGGAAGACATCGAGAAGAAGCTCGGCCTCCCGGTGTTGGGCGCCATTCCGCAGTTGAAGGCGCCGATGACGCCGCTGCGCGCGCTGGAGGATGTGCGTTCGGCCTTCGCCGAATCCTACCGGTCCTTGCGAACGGCCCTGCAGTTTTCCACCGACCATGGCGTGCCGCGTTCGTTGCTCGTCACCAGCCCCGTGCCGGGCGAAGGCAAGTCCACCACGGCCCTGGTGCTGGCGCAGATGTACGCGCAGCTCGGCAAGCGCGTGCTGGTGATCGATTGCGATCTGCGCAACCCTTCCTTGCACCGGCAATTCGGCGTGGAGAATTCGCAGGGGCTCAGCAATTACCTCGCGGGCGCCAGCAAGCCCACCGACATGATCCAGCCGACGCAGACGCCGGGCCTGCTGTTCATGCCGACCGGCCCCTTGCCGCCGAATCCGGCCGAACTGCTGATGGGGCCGAAGATGGTCTCGCTGCTGTCCACTGCCTCGGAGAAGTTCGACCTGGTCATCCTGGACGGGCCGCCGGTGATGGGGCTGGCCGATGCGCCGATCCTGTCGAACATGGCGCAGGGCACGCTGATCGTCGTGCAGGCCGGCAATACGCGTATCGGATTGGCCAAGAACGCGATCAAGCGCCTGCATGCGGCGCGCGGGCGCCTGGTCGGCGGATTGCTCACGCATTTCCACGCCCAGCACACGGGCGATGGCTATAGCTACGGCAACTACTACTACTCCTACGGCAGTCCGCAACTGACACGGCAATGATCTCCGTCGCTCCGCCGGCGCTGCACCATGCCCTGCAGTTGCTGCGGACGCCCACGGGTGCGCGCCCTAGCGCGCACGAGCGTTTGCCGGAAGGAATGCTCTTGCTGATCCGGATCGTCGCCGGCGACGAGTTGGCGCTGGCGGAGGCGCGACAGCGCAGCGAGGAGTCGGGCGAGGTGGTTCGCGAAGCGGCCGCTTTCTACATCCAGCAGGTCATGTTCGCCAGCGGCAGTCACAGCTATCGTCTGCTCGGCGTGGACGCGGACGCGCCGGACGAGCGCATCAAGGAGCACTATCGCTGGCTGGTGCGCTGGCTGCATCCGGATCGCAATGCCGACGAATGGGAAGTGGTTTACGCCGACCGGGTCAATCGCGCCTGGC
>CAYWHO010000345.1:0-2222 GCA_964458195.1 uncultured Arenimonas sp. | reverse complement strand
TGCCGTGAACCGCATTGCCGCCAAGTTTCCGGATGTCAAATTTGAACATGCGTCGGGTTACAAGCGGGAGCACCCGAACGTTTCCACCTACAATTCGCGACCCTATGACGGGCGCTACGTCGAAGGGGTAATTGCTGCGAAGCTGGCGAAGAACGGCTCGGCTGGGTATATCGCGTCGTTTCCAGTCCCGGCAGTCATCATGGGCATCAATGCCTTCATGCTGGGCGCACAGTCGGTCGATCCAAACTTCAAGCTCAAGATCGTCTGGGTCAATTCCTGGTTCGATCCAGGTAAGGAGGCCGATGCGGCAAAAGCGCTGGTTGACCAAGGTGAGAGCGGCGGTGCAAAATTCGTCCACGGTAGCGGCGGGATAGTCCCGCTTCGGGCGGCATAAAAGTCGTCCACCTAGAAGTCCTTTCTGCGCTTGAAGCAGGGAGGATCAGGGGATTTATACCGTGGAATTGTATCTGAAGGTCCGTCTGGCCTGCTCGGAAGGGATGAGCCGGCGTCAGGCGGCGAAGCATTTCAACATATCGCGCGACAGCGTGGCCAAGATGCTGTCGTATTCGACCCCACCCGGCTATCGGCGCCGGTCACCGATCCGGCGGCCGAAGCTGGACGCGTTCATTGCGACCATCGATCGGTGGCTCGATGAGGACGTGAAGGTGCCGCGCAAGCAGCGCCATACGGCCAAGCGGGTGTTTGACCGGCTTCGTGAGGAGTGCGGGTTCACCGGCGGCTACACGATCATCAAGGATTACATGCGCGAGCGCGAGCAGCGTCGCCAGGAGGTGTTCGTGCCGCTGTCGCATGCGCCAGGGCACGCGCAGGCCGACTTCGGCGAAGCGCTGGTGGTGATCGGCGGCATAGAACGGAAAGCGCGCTTCTTCGTGCTCGATCTGCCGCATAGCGACGGCTGCTATGTTCGTGCCTATCCGGCTGCCGTGGCTGAGGCATGGGTGGACGGCCATATCCATGCGTTCGCCTTCTTCGGTGCGGTGCCGCAATCGATCGTCTACGACAACGACCGCTGCCTGGTGGCGAAGATCCTGCCCGACGGCACGCGCAAGCGCGCGGCGTTGTTCAGCGGCTTCCTGTCCCATTACCTGATCCGGGACCGTTACGGCCGCCCCGGCAAGGGCAACGACAAGGGAAGCGTCGAAGGCCTCGTCGGCTATGCCCGGCGCAACTTCATGGTGCCGATCCCACAGTTTTCGACATGGGATGAGTTCAACGCCTGGCTGGAAGAGCAATGCCGCAAACGTCAGCATGACAGGCTGCGCGGCGAGAGCGAGACGATCGGGGAACGGCTGCAGCGCGATCTGGCCGCCATGCGCCCGTTACCGGCTTCGCCTTTCGATGCCTGCGATCAGGCCAGCGCTCGTGTCACGGCTCAGTCGCTGGTGCGCTACAAGACCAACGACTATTCCGTGCCGGTCGCCTACGGTCACCAGGATGTCTGGGTCCGGGGCTATGTCGACGCGGTGGTGATCGGCTGCCGCGGCGAGATCATCGCTCGCCATTCCCGCAGTTGGGAGCGGGAGGACGTCGTCTTCGATCCGCTGCATTACCTGCCGCTGATCGAGCGGAAGATCAACGCGCTGGATCAGGCAGCACCTCTCCAGGGCTGGGAGCTGCCCGAAGAGTTCGCCACGCTGCGCCGCCTGTTGGAGGCGAGGATGAACAAGCACGGCCGGCGCGAGTATGTGCAGGTTCTGCGGCTGCTGGAAAGCTTCGAACTCGCCGACCTGCATGCGGCGGTGAAGCAGGCCCTGCATCTCGGTGCGATCGGCTTCGATGCGGTCAAGCATCTGGTCCTGTGCCGGGTGGAGCGCCGGCCGCCGCGACTGGACCTGTCCATCTACCCCTACCTGCCGAGGGCGAATGTCGAGAAGACCTCGGTCAAGGCCTACATGCGCCTGCTCGGTAGCGTAGAGGAAGAGGCGGCCTGATGAGCACCGAGGCCCCCGAGATCCTGCTTTCCCATTATCTCAAAACCTTGAAGCTGCCGACCTTCCAGCGCGAGTATCAGAAGCTGGCCCGGCAATGCGCCACGGAGGGTGTCGATCATGTCGGATATCTTGCCCGGCTTGCCGAACGGGAGATGATCGAGCGGGACCGCCGCAAGGTCGAACGCCGCATCAAGGCGGCGAAGTACCCGGTCGTCAAAAGCCTCGACAGCTTCGACTTCGCCGCCATCCCGAAGCTCAACAAGATGCAGG
>CAYWHO010000344.1:0-2240 GCA_964458195.1 uncultured Arenimonas sp. | reverse complement strand
GCCGAACGCAAGGCGGGCAAGACCCGCGGACCCTTGCACGGCCTGCCGATCCTGCTGAAGGACAATATCGATGCGACCGGCATGGCGAACTCGGCCGGCTCGCTGGCGATGGCGGACAACCGGCCGAAGCAGGACGCCTTCGTGGTCGCGCGTCTGCGCGCCGCCGGCGCCGTGATCCTCGGCAAGACCAATCTGTCGGAATGGGCGAATTTCCGTTCCACGCGTTCGACCTCCGGCTGGAGTTCGCGCGGCGGCCAGACGAAGAATCCCTATGTGCTCGACCGCAACCCCTGCGGTTCGAGTTCGGGCACGGGCACAGCGATCGCCGCCAGCCTGGCGGCGTTCGGCGTCGGCACCGAAACCGATGGCAGCATCATCTGCCCGGCTTCGGTTGCGGCGCTCGTGGGTTTGAAACCGACGGTGGGATTGGTCAGTCGCAACGGCATCATCCCGATCTCGATTTCGCAGGACACGGCCGGGCCGATGACGCGCACGGTCGCCGATGCGGCCCTGCTGCTCAACGCGATGGCCGGCGTCGACGAGAACGACCCCTTCGGCCATCCGGCGACCGGCAATATCCCGAGCGACTACCGCACGTTCCTGAAACCCGATGCGTTGAAGGGCAAGCGCTTCGGCGTTGTCCGGCAGACGATGGGTTTCCATCCCGGCGTCGACGCCATGATGGAAAGTTCGATCGCCGCGCTGAAAGCCGCCGGCGCCGAAGTGATCGACGTGAAGATCCCGACTTACGGCGAGTGGGACAAGCCCGAGTACGAAGTGCTGTTGTACGAATTCAAGGACGGCCTGAACGCCTATCTCAAGCGCAGTGGTTCGGCCCAGGTTTCGCTGGAGGCCTTGATCGCCTGGAACAAGGCGCATGCCGCCGAAGCGATGCCGATCTTCGGCCAGGAGATTTTCGAGCAGGCGCAAGCCAAGGGCGGCACCGGCGATGCGGCCTACCTGAAAGCCCGCGACGATGCGCGTCGACTCGCCGGCAAGGAAGGGTTGCTGGCAACACTGGATGGTCAGCATCTCGATGCCTTGATCGCACCGAGCATGTCGCCGGCCTGGCCGACCGATCACGTGCTGGGCGATCATTTCGTCGGCGCCGGTTATGGCATGGCCGCCGTCGCGGGCACGCCGAGCATCTCGGTACCGTCCGGCGACGTGCAGGGGCTGCCGCTCGGCATCACCTTCATGGGACGGCCTTACAGCGAGCCGGAACTGCTGGGCTTTGCCTTCGCATTCGCGCAAAAGACGAAGGCGCGCAAGGCCCCGGAGTACAAGCCGTCGCTTGAGAACTGAGATCTACTGCAACGGCAAGACAAGGCGGCCCAAGCGGCCGCCATCGCCGCTGAACCAGAAGACGCCATCGGCGACGTCCACGCTGTCGTAACCGATGCCCGGTATCGATTGCCATCTGCTGGCAACGCCGATGTCGTCGATCGAAAACGACTTGCGCTCTCCCTTTGGTTCCTCGATTCCTTTCGCTTCGTAACCCGACTGCGTGTGCACGAGGAAATCGTTGCCGCCCGGCCCGGTCGCCACGCAGTCCTCCGGCGGCTGTTGCCGGCACGCAATGCCCGACCGATATCCCGACGGCATGCCGTCGACGTAACTCCACCGATCGAAGAGGACGGCATCCCAGCGCCGGCTTCGACCGTCGGAGTGCACCCACCCATCACTCGCGCGAAATCCGAACGCGAGCCCGGGCGCCTGTTCCTGCTTGTAGTCGCCCCCCACGGCGAGCAGCGACTCCTCGCGATGCGCGACGGAGAACAAGCCCGTCGAGGGCGAATGCGCCGATTGCACATCGAGGGCGTGCCAGTCGCCTCGCTTCTCGAACTGATCCGGCAAGTAATGCGCGCGCGTGCGCGCACCGCCCGTGACGATGGCCGTGCCCTTGCCAACTCGAATGACGCAGGTTCCGCTCGCCGCGAATGCGGCTTCATCCTTCTTCGCTCGCGGGCCCTTGGTCCAGCGCCAGGAGCGCCCGCCATCGCTGGAAGCAAAAAGCTGGAACCGGCCACGCACCGGATCGCCCAACAGGCGTCCCTCCGCGCCCTCGAAATCCATGCAATCGAAGAACCCTTCGACATCAGGATTGCGCAACACCAGCACCCAGCTTTGGCCTCCATCGCTGGTGCGATAGACACGCGAATCCTCGCCCGGCCCGATGCTGAGGATCACCGCCTCGTCGGCGCTGAAGCCTTCGACATCGCGGAAGTCGAGCTTCTCCG
>CAYWHO010000343.1:0-2253 GCA_964458195.1 uncultured Arenimonas sp. | reverse complement strand
CCATGTGCGCTTCGCTGGAGAAATCCAGGTTCACCTGCACGGTGCAGGTGCGCGTCATCATGTCCAGGCCGAGCTTGCCGCGCTTGGGCATGTACTCGCGCATGATCTTGTAGCGGCCTTTCGGCATCCACGGCATTTGATCGCGACGCCATTTCGGCTGGAAGCCCATGCCGAGGAAGCCGAGGCCGAGCTCTTCGGCGACGGTCTTGACCTCCTTGAGGTGCAATGAGGTCTCGCAGCAGGTGTCGTGGATGTTTTCCAGCGGGGCGCCGGAAAGTTCGAGCTGGCCGGCCGGTTCCAGCGTGACCGAAGCGCTGTCGCGCAACAGGGCGATGAGCTTTCCTTTTTCCTCGACCGGCTGCCAACCAAAGCGGGTCAGGCCGCGCAGCATCGCTTCGATGCCGCGCTCGCCTTCGTAGGTCGGCGGCCGCAGATCGTCGAGCCGGAAGCCGAACTTCTCGTGCTCGGTGCCGATGGCCCATTGCTCGCGCGGTCGCGCGCCGCTGGCGTGGAATTCGACGAGCTGGCGCAGATCGGTGATCGGCTGTTCTTTGACGTTGCTGGGTCCGGACACGCGCCACCTCAAACCACGGGGATAGGGCAATGTGGGGGCGTGGCCCTACAATCGCAAGCGCCCGGCCGGCCCAGGCCGAACGCGCCAGAGGCCGGGCCGAATCCGCCATCGCCCGCACGGAGCCGCCTTGTTCGCACGCATCCTGTTCCCGCTCTGCCTGCTGCTCGCCCTGCCGGCGGCAGCGCAGACGCTGGAGCGCGGCAATGGGCCCGAACCCTCGACGCTGGACGCGCATCGCTGCCCGGAAGTGAGCTGCGGCAACATCCTGCGCGATCTGTACGAGGGCCTGGTCGCCGAAGACGGCGGCGGCCGGCTGATTCCCGGCATGGCCGAACGCTGGGAGGTCTCGGCCGATGGCCGGCAATGGACCTTCCACCTGCGCGCGAACCTGCGCTGGTCGAACGGCGAGGCCCTGAGCGCGAACGACATCGTCGCCAGTTTCCGGCGCGCGTTCGAACCGGCGACGGCGGCGCCGTTCGCGGTGCATTTCGACGCGGTGGAAAACGCCGCGGCGGTGCAGTCGGGAAAACTGCCGCCTACGCGGCTCGGCGTGGCTGCGCCCGACGCGCGCACGGTGACCTTCCGCCTGACGCGCAGCGCCGCGCTGCCGCAGATGCTGTTGTTGCCAATCGCCTATCCGGTTTATCTGCCGGCGATCCGCCGGCACGGCGCGCAGCATACGCGCGCGGGCAATCTGATCGTCAACGGCGCCTACCGCCTGGCCGCGTGGACGCCACAGGCGAATATCGTGCTGGAAGCGAACCCGCACTACCGCGAAACGCCGCCGATCCGGCGCGTGCGCTTCCAGGTGACCGAAGACGCCGCCAGCGAACTGCAGCGCTACCAGGCCGGCGGCCTGCACATCACCGAGACCCTGCCGCCGCTGCCGCTGGCGAACCTGCGCGCACGCTTCGGAAATCAACTGCGCATCAGCCCGTATCTCGGCTCGATGTGGATCGGCTTGAATGTCGGGAAGCCGCCCCTGCGCGACAGTTTGGCCTTGCGTGAAGCGCTGTCGCTGGCGATCGATCGCGACATCCTGACGCGTTACATCACCGGCCTCGGCGAAACGCCGGCTTACGGGCTCGTGCCGCCGGGCGTCGCCGACTATTCGCCAGCCACGCAGCCCTGGGCAGCGATGACGCAGAAGCAACGCGATGCGCTGGCGAAAAGGAGATACCGCGAAGCCGGCTACGGCCCGTCGAATCCCTTGCGCATCGAGCTGCGCTACAACACGTCCACGCCGTTGCGCCGGATGAACCTCGCGATCGCGGCGATGTGGCGCGAAACCCTGGGCGCGCAGGTGGTACTGCGCAACGAAGAGTGGAAGGTGTTCGTCGGCAATCGCAAGCAGCGGGTCATCACCCAGGCCTTTCGTGGCGGCTGGATCGCCGACCTCAACGACGCCCGCAATTTCCTCGCCAACTTCCAGAGCGGCAGCGCGACGAACTGGAGCGGGCTGTCGGATCCGGTCTTCGATCGCCTGCTGGCGCAGGCCGATACGGCGCCGACGCTGGCGCAGCGTTCGGCCTTGTTGAAGCAGGCGGAAGCGCGATTGCTGGCGCGGCAAGCCATCGTTCCGGTCTATTACTACACCTCGAAACACCTGGTGCGGCCGGAAGTGATCGGCTTCGAGGCCAATGCGCTCGACCATCATCCGAGCCGCTTCCTGCGGCTGG